>NZ_JBALEQ010000036.1:0-25082 GCF_036917775.1 Nostoc sp. | reverse complement strand
AGTATTTACCTACTCGTTCCTGTTAGCTTTTTTCATAGTTTTAGCATAACATCTATACTTCAACATGTAAAAGTTGTTTCTTGACAGGCTCTAAGGGTGGTTCGTTACTCAGTATATCGCCAGGAGGAAAAATAACTTTGTCTTCTGAAATACCATTAGCGATCAATTCTACGGTAGCAGGTTCAGACATCAGCGATCGCTCCGCAATTTATTTACTGAAAATTTGGTAACTTGCAGATGGCTTTGAAAACTTGCAATAACTCTATTGCATCTGGAGATTCGTTTAAACTTAATAATGGCATTAACTGATAATTTGACTGCTCGTCATGTCTTAGATGAACAAATTGATAACGTAGTCCGTTAGTTACCACTCCCCAAACAGATGGTTGTTGCTCTAAACTCTTAAAAGCATAAGTCAGTAATTGAGGTAAACCTTCACCCACTTCAATCGCACTGTTTTTTGTTTCAATTACTACAACCCAAAATGGCGGTGCAATATTACTTTGAAAGCTGTTGATTGCTAAAATATCCATCCGTCCGGTAATTCTTCTGTCTTCATCTTCGACAGCGATCGCAATGCTATCTTCCATTGTCAACCGAATCGGTACATCGTAAAACCCTGCTAACCGAATCAAAGGTGCGAATGTTATAAATTTAACCAGCCCTTCAGAAATTTTCCTTGCATTTAAGTAACAATCGAAGTCATTTCTGATTCGCAATAAATCCTGCTGTTCAAACTCAGACAGTGGTTCTAGACTGAAAAAATTTGTGAATGAACCGTTGGAAAGTTCTTCGAGTTTAAGAAAGCGATGAACATCGTTGAGACATAGGCTGCTAGCTTCGACGGTTAGCGTCATAGTTTCAGGCGTTGTTTGTCAAGACTACTTATATTTTGCAACATTCACGGTAGAGAGGCTGCAATGTAACGTCTTTACATTTCTTGAGCGCTTGGTTTTGGTAGATGAAAATGAATGTAAACTAAATAACTCGGCAATTTCTACCTAGCTTAACGAAAATCTAAACACCGTCTAGCACAACTGGCCTAAGAATAGTTTTTAGTAATAATAGCGATCGCACTCGTAACTAACCATGTCAGAACCAAATATCGAATCAATCCTTCAAGAGAATCGCCTCTTCTATCCTCCTAGTGAATTCTCGCAGAACGCCCATATCAAAAGCCTAGAAGACTATCAGCGTCTCTATGACAAAGCCAAAGCCGATCCACAGCAATTTTGGGCAGATTTGGCTGGAACAGAATTAGAATGGTTCCAAAAATGGGACACAGTATTAGATTGGCAACCGCCTTTTGCGAAGTGGTTTGTTGGCGGTAAGATGAATATTTCTTACAACTGTCTTGACAGACATCTCACTACTTGGCGCAAAAATAAAGCAGCCTTGATTTGGGAAGGAGAACCAGGTGATTCGCGTACCCTCACTTATGCCCAATTGCATCGAGAAGTTTGCCAGTTTGCCAATGTATTGAAGCAACTGGGTGTCCAAAAAGGCGATCGCGTTGGAATCTATATGCCGATGATTCCCGAAGCGGCGATCGCCATGTTAGCCTGTGCCCGAATTGGCGCACCCCACAGTGTGGTATTTGGTGGTTTTAGTGCCGAAGCTTTGCGCGATCGCTTAATTGATGCTACAGCTAAATTAGTAATCACGGCTGATGGTGGTTGGCGCAAAGATGCGATCGTTCCTCTCAAGGAACAGGTAGATAAAGCCTTAGCTGATGGTGCTGTTCCTAGTGTCGAAAATGTCCTCGTTGTCAAGCGCACCGGACAAGAAACTTATATGCAGTTGGGCGGACGCGATCATTGGTGGCATGATTTACAAAAAGGAGTATCAGCCGATTGTCCTGCCGAACCGATGGACAGTGAAGATATGCTGTTTGTCCTCTACACTTCTGGTAGCACCGGCAAACCGAAGGGCGTAGTGCATACAACTGCTGGTTATAATCTGTATACCCACATCACCACCAAGTGGATATTCGACCTCCAAGATACGGATGTATACTGGTGTACCGCAGATGTAGGCTGGATTACGGGACACAGTTACATTGTCTACGGCCCACTTTCCAACGGTGCAACGACGGTGATGTATGAAGGTGCGCCTCGTGCTTCTAATCCTGGCTGTTTCTGGGATGTAATTGAAAAATACGGCGTTAATATTTTTTATACTGCACCTACGGCAATTCGGGCATTTATTAAAATGGGCGAACACCATCCCAATGCACGAAACCTGTCTTCGTTGCGTTTATTAGGAACCGTCGGCGAACCCATTAACCCAGAAGCTTGGATGTGGTATCAGAAAGTAATTGGTGGCGATCGCTGTCCAATTGTTGATACTTGGTGGCAAACAGAAACAGGCGGTATCATGATTACACCGCTACCAGGGGCAATTCCCACCAAACCCGGTTCCGCAACTCTTCCCTTCCCCGGAATTATTGCAGATGTCGTGGATTTGGAAGGAAACAGCGTACCCAATAACGAAGGCGGTTATCTAGCAGTGCGCCATCCGTGGCCAGGAATGATGCGGACAGTCTACGGCGATCCAGAACGCTTCCGCCGTACTTATTGGGAACACATTCCACCCCAAGATGGTAACTATACTTACTTTGCTGGTGATGGCGCTAGACGCGATGAAGACGGTTACTTCTGGGTAATGGGTCGTGTGGATGACGTACTGAATGTATCAGGACATCGCCTTGGTACAATGGAAGTAGAATCAGCCTTAGTTTCTCATCCAGCCGTTGCAGAAGCGGCGGTAGTGGGTAAGCCGGATGAACTCAAAGGTGAAGAAGTAGTTGCTTTTGTGACTTTAGAAGGTACTTATCAGGGAAGTGATGAACTGAGTAAAGAACTCAAGCTACACGTCGTCAAAGAAATTGGTGCGATCGCCCGTCCGGGAGAAATTCGCTTTACTGACGCTTTGCCCAAAACGCGATCGGGTAAAATTATGCGGCGCTTATTGCGAAATCTAGCTGCTGGGCAAGAGGTATCTGGTGATACTTCAACATTAGAAGATAGAAGCGTATTAGATAAATTGCGGGAAGGTACGTAATTAATTCAATTCACCTTGTAGGGATGCACAGATGTGCGTTCCTACTTGTGGTCTATTTCACCTAACGCACCCACATTTTATGATGGACATAAGAACATTATTGAGGCATTGAGGGCGATGAAGCTGAAGAGCAAAACCAAATCAGCATTTTTTCAACCTTTTAGCTGCATGATGCTGAGTATTCTAACTGTAATTAGTTTATCACCATTAGCGTTAGCGGTTTCTGGAAAAGTTTCTTTGCATCCACCAGAACAGGATGCACAGAGACAACCACAAAAACTAGCCCAGTTTTCAGACACAGGGCCATCAGAGCGATCGCAGATGCTGCAACAAGCCAATGCTTTATTTAATCAGGGAGACTTAACAGGTGCAGAGGAAAATTTCCGCAAGTTAATTAAAAAATTCCCAGACGATGCCTTTGGACACTTTCAACTGGGAAATGTGCTTTTTCGGCAAAAGAAGCCAGAAGAAGCAATTAGCGCATATCAAGAAGCCATTCGTCTTCAGTCAAAATACGCTCTAGCTTATAATGCGATCGGTATGGTTTACGCAAGCCAAAGTCGCTGGGAAGAAGCAATTACTGAATATAAAAAAGCTCTGGAAATTAATCCTAATTATGGCGAAGGGCTGACTAATTTTGCACTAGCATTGTGGCAAACAAATAAAAAAGACGAGGCGCTATCTTCTTTAGAAAAAGCTTTAAATATTTTCAAATCACAGAATAGAGGTGAAAAAGTTAACCAAGTAGAACGAATTTTAAAAGAGATCAAAACTGCTGAAGATCCTAGTGTTTCCTGAGAATCAGCAGGTAGAGTAATGCTGTAAGATATTGTAACATGTAGGGTGTGTTGCTAAAATTTAACGCACCCTAAATTGTTACTTACTTCTTTTACCAAATAAATTTTCGCATATTATCAACTTTTTCTTAAAATCTGATTGATTACTTTTATGCAATGTATTGTAGTTGTAATATAAAAAAAGCACCAACTTTCAATAGTATACAAAATCATAATTTACAATGAGAATCATAGAGACCTTCGGTTAAAGCCTATGACTTCCCTATCGGCATTAACTTTACCTGACCACACCCAGTTACCAGACTCAGATGGTACATTTGTGAAAAATCTTCAGGAGCATCCGCAAAGCATTTTAATTACAGATTCAATTAAACCTGTTTTAGAAAAACTTCATCCTGACGGTCAATATTGTATCGGACAAGATTCTGGTATTTACTGGCGATTGACAGATCCTCCTGAGAAAGGGGCTGAAGCACCAGACTGGTTTTATGTACCCAATGTACCGCCGACCCTTGACGGTAAAATGCGGCGTTCTTATGTGCTGTGGAAAGAGTATGTTGCACCCCTAATTGTGATTGAATTTGTCTCTGGAGATGGTTCAGAAGAACGAAATAACACACCGCCATCTCAAGGGGAAGGTGGAAATGTTGGTAAGTTTTGGGTTTATGAGCAGGCAATTCGAGTGCCTTATTATGGAATTTATGAAGTAGCAAAAGCGCGAGTGGAAGTTTACCACCTAATCGATAATACTTATGAACAAATGCAACCCAATGAACGAGGACATTACCCAATTGTTCCTATGGGTGTAGAGTTAGGAATCTGGCAAGGATTTTATCAGAATGCAGATTTACCTTGGTTGCGCTGGTGGGATACACAAGGAAATTTACTGCTAACGGGTGAGGAACGAGCTGTGATTGAGCGACAAAAGCGGGAGAGAATTGTAGAGAAATTGCGTACTCTCTCTGCTGAACAACTCAACGCTTTAGGAATTGCTCCAGAAATGCTGGATTAGGAAACATAATTATCTACTAATCAACGAAGGCAGAAGGCAGGAGGCAGAAGGGAAACATCTCCCATAAAGGGAAGAGGTATGAAACGGACGAATATGTTCTCGTGCTACGCATCTCGCAAAGAATGTTTTTAATTTTTCGCGCCACTTGCGGGCGTTAGCGGAGCGGGACGCAGTAAGGTTTGTACCTTTTCTTCCTTCTGCCCTCTGCCCTCTGCCTCCTGCCTTTCTTCTATAAAACAACTTTGCTAGTTATTAATGTATAATTAAGCCCAAGAGTTCAGGGTGCTTGTCAAGTATTAAACTACTTGCTGGTACTGCCAAAGCATATTGTATGTCTAAATCTGCAATCACCGTTACCGTTAAATTGTTCGCTGCTTATCAAGAAGCCTTTCAGGTTTCAGAACTGGTACTGGAATTTCCTAATAGTATGCCAGTCAAAGCAGTATGCGATCGCCTCATAGCCGAACACCCTGAACTTTCCCAATGGCGAGACATCACCCGCTTCGGGATTAATTTAATATTTGTTGAACCAGATACCCTATTACAAGATGGGGATGAAGTCGTATTGATTCCACCAGTTAGCGGCGGCTAGAAAAATAGTTAGGAGTTAGGTATTACAGCAGATTGAAAGTAAGTTCTTATCTCCTGTCTCCTCACCTACTATTCGATTCCGCAGTTACCTTAACTAAATTATCTAACTCTTGCTGCATCTGACTCACAACTAATTCATAACATTCATTAACATAGTGGCGATCGCTAGCTGCTTCTCTACCATAGCGTTCAAATACAATCGGCGGACAAACCCGTGTGTACATGGGCACAGGTAATGGAATGTTGGGCAATGGGCCAATTGCTAATCCCCAAGGTAGTCCGAGATAAATTGGAAAAACTTCTGGATCAATTCCAAGCAGCCAAGGCATTCCCCATTCGTGGAGTTGCTGCACAACTTTGTATAAGTCAGCCAGTATAATCAGCGTATCGTGAGCGCCCCAGGAAATCACAGGTACAATCGGCACATTTTCTCGCAATGCTAACTTGATAAATCCTTGTCGCCCTGCAAAGTAGATTTTGTTACGTAGATAATGCGGTCGAAACACATCTTCGGCTCCACCTGGATAAACCAACACACTAGCCCCAGAGTGCAATGCAGTATAAGCCATTTTCGGATGAGCTATGACTGCTCCAGCCTTGGCAGCTAGTTGCGCTAGTGGTTGGCTAACCTGCCAAGCCTTGGGATGCATTAAACCATAAACGGGTTTATGGGCACCAAATCGTTTGAACCAGTCATACATCACCATTCCCATATCGGGAGCCGCGAGTCCCCCATTATGCGAACCGACAAATAAGGCTTTTTCTTGGGATGGAATATTTTCCCAGCCACTAGTTTGCACTTGAAAATAGTACTTATAGAAAAAGCCTAATAAAGGCATCAGAGATTCTATGAACTTTGGATCTCGCTCATCCAAAGACCAACCGGGTTTTTTCTTTAAGAGATGTTGCTTTTTTGACATCGATACATTTTAACAAGATCGGAACTTCGGGAGACGCGGCAAGTCTTGAATTAAAACTAAATTAACTTGACTTTCAAGTGCTGTATTGCTTTTGCTGGAGTAGCCAAACACATAACAGAGCGATCGCTATACCAACCAGAATAAAACAATAGATGTAGCCGAAGTTATCCACAATCCTACCAAATACTGCTGCGCCGATTCCCTGTCTAACAAAAAAGCTATAAACAGCGAAACAGCTGTATCTCGTGCTTCCGGTGCTAACCAGTCCACACAATCCTCTTAATTGTTTTATCAAACAGAATTTAGAATAGGCTACACCCATTCTAAATTCTGAATTCTTATTCAAGCCTAGAATGCTCAAGGTTGAATAGTCTTCGCCGACTGGTTAAATAACAAGTCTCGTGACTTATCTGGATCAAGTGGTTGAGTTTTCAATGCTTCTGCTTTCTCGTAGGCACGAATTGTTGCCGGACGAGCTTTAATTGTCTCAAACCAGCGCTTGAGGTGAGGAAAATCCTCTAGATTCTGACTTTGGCGTTCATAGGGCACAATCCAGGGATAAGCAGCAATATCGGCGATGGAATAATCGCCAGCCACAAATTCTCTATCTGCTAGTTGCTTATTCAGCACTCCATATAAGCGTCCCGTCTCATTCACATAGCGGTTAATGGCATATTCAATTTTTTCGGGAGCATAAGTACTAAAGTGATGATTTTGCCCTGCCATTGGCCCTAGTCCACCCATTTGCCAGAACAACCATTCTAAAACTTGAGTGCGTTGGCGTAAATCTTGCGGGATTAATTTCCCGGTTTTTTCTGCCAAATATAGCAAGATTGCCCCAGACTCAAATACCGAAATCGGCGCACCTCCATCTACTGGTTCGTGGTCAACGATCGCAGGGATACGATTGTTAGGAGAAATCTTCAAAAATTCGGGCTTAAATTGATCTCCAGCTCCAATATTCACAGGATTTATGGTATATTGCAAGCCGACTTCTTCCAGGAAAATCGTAATTTTATGACCGTTTGGGGTTGTCCAATAATAAAGATCGATCATGGTTATTTGTCCTAAAATTGTGCGATTCTTTTTAAGTGAATGGTGCAGACATCTCTTTTTTTCTGATTTATCACAAAATCTGAAAAAAAGAGGACAAAAACGATGAAAAGTAAAAGGGATTGGGGATTGAGTAAGAAGTTAAAAATTATGTTCGGGGCTTTAACCCTTCCCAAATTTTGGAATGTATTCACAGTCCCAGTCCCGATTATCAAAGCGGTGTTACTTTCTACGAGACGCTGCGTGTAGCAAGATCCCCCGCAGGGGTACGCTATCGCTGCAACCAGTTGAATTGTAACCCCACAACCTAGAATTTCAAATACTTAGAGAGTAACTTATGAGTGAAAAGACAGTCAAAGTGATTGAAGGAAACTTATTGCCAAAAGGAGATTATGTATCATCAGGATTTTCCACTATCCAGCCAGATTCCTATTTTCCCAATATAATTTTAGGAAATAAATATGATTCTTTTTGGCTTTATTTACGGCGGGATATTACTCATAACTGGTATGTAGATAAACGACGGCAAAAAGTAGGATTTGTGAGCAGAGATGAAGCTCATATTTTATACAATACAGCCTTAAAATTTCGGGGGAAAAAAGCTTTAGAAATCGGTTGCTGGATGGGATGGTCAGCTTGTCACCTAGCTCTAGGAGGGGTGGAGTTAGATGTAATTGATCCGATGCTATCCGAACAATTATTTAATGAAAGCGTTACAGACTCACTAAAGTCGGCAGGCGTAAAGGAGTCTGTGAATCTAATACCAGGATGCAGCCCTCAAAAAGTAGAAGAGATAGCAAATAAATTTCAACGTCAATGGTCATTGATATTTATAGATGGTAATCACGAAGCACCAGCTCCGCTCAATGATGCAATTATTTGCGAACAATTTGCAGAAGCAGATGCTTTAATTTTATTTCATGATTTGGCTTCTCCTGATGTAGGACAAGGCTTGGATTACTTCAGAGACAAAGGATGGAACACGATGGTGTATCAAACTATGCAAATTATGGGAGTTGCATGGCGGGGAAATGTTGAGCCTGTAATACATCAGCCAGATCCTAAAATTAACTGGCCCTTACCTCCACATTTACAAGGTTATTTTGTCAGTGGTTCAGTTAAAACTGCGACTGAAGATAAATTTGCAGAACTTCTCAGAGCAGTTCGACCATATACTTTATTGAGTGAAGCAAAATTATTCTCGCTTTATAGTCAGGCAAAACAACTATATTGTTATTTTTTCTGGCTGCCAAAAATGTTACTACAAGCGATCGCTAGAATCAAACCTATCAAGGGCAACTAACTTTGTATTATCAGCAACGACTAGCGACTAGCTATGTGTCGCTAGTCGTGGCTTTTTCTGATGAAACATAGAGCTTCAATTCATCATGCCCTTGTAGCTCGTCTTGATAGAACAATTTTATTGCTTGGTAGTCCAAAAGTGCATGAGTCATTTTTGAACTGACGACTATTTCATGGAAATCGGAACGCTCAATGGCAATAACTTTGATTGCTGCGTCATTTGCTGCCCGGACAGTTGCTGTACGCTTGGTTTCGTGCAGTAATCCTATTTCACCAAAATAGTTATTAGGCCCCAATGTTTTTAATAATTTTGATTCCAAACCTGAAAACTCTTGAATGACTTCTACCTCCCCTTCAATCAAGATATAGAATTTATCAGCGACTTCACCCTGGCGGATAACAATTTCACCAGGCTGGAAGGTCAACATTTTTAACCTGGGAATTAACTGAATTAATTGTTTATCCGTTAAGGTTGGTAAAGCAACAGATAGCTGACCCTCATAGTCCACATCAAGTTTGCCATCTTCCATACGCACGATGCGATCGCTAGCCCCAAAGATCCGACTGTCGTGAGTAACAATAAAAACCGCACTTCCTTGTTCTTTCGCTAGTGTCGTCATCAGTTCGGTAACTTCTTGTCCTGTTTGCCGATCTAAAGCGGATGTCGGCTCGTCGGCCAGAAGTAATCGAGGGCGGTGAACAAGGGCACGGGCGATCGCAACACGTTGTTTTTGCCCCCCAGAAAGATCCCTTGGATAAGCATTCAAATGCTGCCCTAACCCCACTGCTTTCAAGATTTCCGTACTTTGGCTTCTGGCTTGTTCAGGCGTGAAATTATCCTGTAATTCCAAAGAAACCATCACATTCTGCTGGACAGTCATAAAATCCAGTAAGTTAAAATGCTGAAAAACATAACCGATTCCTCGCCGAATTTGCATTCGCTGGATTTCGTTGGCTCCCTTCAATTCGTGATTCAGCACTTTCAGGCTACCATCTTGAACAGAACGCATACAGCCAATTAGAGATAGTAGCGTTGTTTTTCCAGAACCAGATGCCCCAGTTAAAATCACAACTTCTTTTGGGTAAATATCTAGATCAATTCCAAATAGAATTTGTTTTTTATTTTTAGCTTCCTGATAATAATGATCCAGCTTTTTAATGGTTATTACTTGAGTCATACTCTAGGAAATCAATCAATTAAATTTACTTAAAAACGTCAACTGGATCTGCATCTTTAACCTTTAGTAAGGACAGCCCTGCTGATATTAGGCAAATCATGCAGACTAATCCTAGAACAAAAGACGCTGATTCTACAGTCATTTTGATAAATATCTTTGTAACTTTAACTAGGTAATCATAAGCCAGACATGATATTATTGCCCCTGGGATATATCCGGCAATCACTAAAAATATTGCCTCTTGAAAAACTATAGAAACTAGAGATTTTTGACTAAGCCCAAGAGCCTTTAAGGTTGCATAGTTGGCAAGATTATGCGTAACCTTTACATAAAGTATTTGATATAAAATAAAAATGCTGATAATTACGGCGACAATCAAAATAAACCGGAAGATAAAGCCCATCGGTGAATTACTTTCGTGAAATATCTTTTCTCTTGTAATTAGTTCCGATTTTGAGAAAACTTTAATATTTGCTGGAAGATAACTTCTTAATTGCTCAACAGTTTGCTGTATATTGGCATCTAGTTTTAATTTAATTAAGCCAGCATCTATTTTTGTGAGGCTGCGTCCAAACAATTGACTAAAAGTTATTGGATTGATGATAAAGCTAGCATCATAAGCATTATTCACTCCTAATTCAAAAAGCCCAACAATTCTAACTTTTTGTAATGAGCCAGTAGTTCCGGCTAAAACCTCTGCTGATGATTCTCCTTTTTCTTTGAATTCAGTAATGATGGGACTAAATTCATTTCTGGCATTCCGGTCAAATAAAGCAAATTTTTCCTTGTTTAGTTTTTCAATATTATCTTGAAGTCCAGGGAGATTTAGTGTTTGGATATTAGAAGGAATGCCGATGACGTTCACTCTAATCCGATAAAGAGACTCATTTCTGTCGTACCATTGGGTTGAAGTAATATAAAGTGGTGCGACAGATTCAACGCTCTTTAACCCTAGTGCTTGATATAAAGGTCTGGAGGAAAAAGTTACTGGTTGTAATACAGTTGAAGAGAGAGAGCTAACTAAAATAATATCTGCATTAAAATTTAAAGGTAATTGCAACGCCCCTTCTAAAAAAGCATTTCTCAGTCCTAGTTGCATAAAAATGAGAAATGTAATGCAAAAAATCCCCACAATTCCAGCAATAGTTTGATTGCGTTGATATCTCAATTGCAACCAGGCGATGGGAATTTTTTGAATTTCAATTACAAAACGTCTGATCATTCTTCAAGCCTTATCGATACATCAACTTTCAGATTCGTCATTCCTGCTACAACCTGGCTACTTTTTCGATCCAGGCGAATTTTTACTTCGATTACATGAGCATCCCCATCTGTTGCAGAATCGGTATCTAAGACATCGCGTTTACCAATTTCTAAACCTACTTGGGATACTTTCCCCAAGAGCGGTTTAGTGAGACTGGGACTGGTAATAATTGCTGTTTGTCCGAGATGTATTTTAGAGATATCTGTTTCGTAAACCTCTGCTACTACCACCATTTGCATCGTATTACCTAAACTGACGATGCCTTTCGTCCCCACCATTTCACCGGGAAACGTTTGCACCTTGAGGATTTGTCCAGTTCGGGGCGATCGCACCACACTTAAGTCCAATTCCGCCTGAGCTTGCACCACCTTGGCCTTGGCCTGTTTCACCTCCGCCTGAGACAACTGCACATCTACTAGGCGCACTTCTGCCAAACTATTCAAAGAGGCACGAGCTTGATTTACCTGTCGTTGTGCTGCTTCCATCCCCAAGCGTTTGCTATCGTACTGCGAAGCTGAAACCGCTCCCTCATGGTACAAACTGCGATAGCGTGACTCCTCCACCTGAGCATTTTTCAATTCCGCTTCCAGACGAGCGATCGCTGCTTGTTGAGCCTGTAAATCTCCTTGTTTCGGTCCCGATCGTACCTGCATTAATCGCGCTTGGGCTACTTCCACCTCTTCTCGTGCCGTCTTCACAGTCGCCAGACGACGAGTATAATTATCCAACACTGCAAGCACTTGCCCCGCCTTCACCCAATCCCCTTGCTTTACCCGTAGCTGTTGGATGCGGGCCGATTCCGTTGAAGAAGCTGGAAAGACTTGAATCACTTCTCCTTCTGGTTCCACACGCCCCAAAGCCGTCACCGCTTGCATCACTGGAGTTACAACCACTGGCTGAGGTTTAACTGCTTCACTCGTCCCCATCATCCGATACACCATCACCCCACTAACGGCTATTCCACTTAAAGCAATTGTAGTTATAAGTACGGATTGTATGGTATTTTTACTGTTGTCACCACGAATGAATAAATGTGTCATAGTTAGAGGATAAAACTGTTGCTATATATAGGCTAAAAGTCAAATTGACCTTGATAAAGTAAGACTGGAAAAGTTTTATCCTTACAATATATACTGTTGCTATTGTTACTGGCAATCACTTTATTACTGACTTCAGCAAAAAACCGAGTCAGTAATAAAGTGATTGAAAATTCTAGTCTTTGTTTGGCGGCAATACTTTCGGTTAAACCCAATAATCTCTCTTTTGGTCTGGGGAAAGGAAAATTCAAACCCTTTCCCTTTCCCCTTTAACCGAAAAGTATTGTATTTGGCGGTGCTAAAAATCTACAATTTTCCCCATCAAATGAAGAACGCTCATTTAACTGTAAGTGTTGCTGAATTATGGGATGATTTCGCCCAATTTGGATTTTTAATGGTTTCAACTGCCAATTTATCCCGTATTTATGCAATGCCCAACGGTAAAGCTTGAATATGGCAGCGACAATTATATTTTTTTATAGCGGTGACTTGGCGATCGCAGCCCAAACTCTATGATGAACTTCAAGAATTGGTGTAGGATATCTTGCTTCGAGTAATGTCGCCAATTCTTGGTCAAATACTTCTACTTTTTCTGGTGTCAAGCTGGCTCCCACACCGGCACTAGCACGAATTCGTCCCCGCCAAGCCTCGTGTGTATAAGGTACAAATACATCGTAAGAAAATGTGCGGATTTCTCGAAATCCTCCTTCGCCAATATCTTGTAACCACAAGGGATACAAGCCATTACCGCCGCCCAGATTCCAGGCGGGATTATGAGCCTTGATCAATTGTTCTGTAGCTTGAACTACATTACCTTTTAAAGGTATCCAATCAAAATGAGCGATCGCAATTGAGCCATTTTTTCTCAATATCCGAGTAATTTCTTGGACAGCACGGGGACGATCAAACCAATGCCAACATTGTCCAGCAGTAACTACATCAGCACTTGCATCTGGTAACTCGGTATTTTCAGCAGTTGCGACTCGATAATCTACTTTGATTTGGATTGATTCGCTTAACTGTCTCGCTTGTTCTAAAAGTGATGCTGATGGATCTATGCCAATTACATAAGCACCTCTATCAGCAAAGCCTCGCGCTAGCGTTCCTGTCCCTGTACCAAGGTCAACAATATTCTGTCCTGGTAAACCTATACCATATTCAGACAGTTTGTTGAATAATGAACTGGGAAAACCAGCGCGGTGTTTTGCGTAATCAACAGCAGTTGCACCAAAATCAATTTTCATACCTGCAAAACCATTTTTGTAACAATTGTCTAGGCTAGAAGTTCTCTACCCAAGGACGTAGTTCTACTTCATAAGTCCAAGCACTGCGGGGCTGGCGTAGAATACTGAGATAAGTTTGAGCGATCGCATCTGGGTCAAGAGTACTATCAGGATTATCTACTGGATCTTGGCGAACTGCTGAACGAATTGCCCCATCAATCACGAAATGCGCGACATGAATATTTTTTGGTGCTAATTCTCTAGCAATACTCTGAGCTAAACCTCGTAGTGCAAATTTACCCATTGCAAAGGGAGCAGACTGAGCATAACCCTTAATACTCGCTGAGGCTCCAGTAAAAAATATAGCACCACCGCCAAGCTGCAAAAACCTTTTGGTAGCAGCTTGAGCAACGAGAAAGCCACCATAAGCAGTTACATCTAAGGTTTCTGCCACCTCACCAGGATCTAAATCAACAAGAGGCCCCCGCACTCGAAAACTGGGATTGTAAACAACAACATTCGGGGAACCAATTTTATTATCAATATCAATAAATAGTTGTTCTACTTCATTTGGCTTTGAGACATCAGCAGCAAAACTAACTGCGTCAATTTCAGTAGTCAATTGAGTGAGTTTTTCAATTTGACGAGCCGCTAAAGCTACGGTGAATCCTTCTTTGGCAAATAGGCGGGCTAAAGAAGCACTCAATCCACTACCTGCGCCGACAATTAAAGCTGTTGTTGCCATAAATTTAATTCTCCTTATTAGGATTAACAGTTAAGGCATTTTATATATATTGGTCGAGATGGATAGTCAAAAGCTCTTAGTTTGTCTTGTATGTCAACTTTCATCTTCATAAACCTTACTACGATGCCCTACTTTAATTATACTTATTAACAAAATATCGTCATATATTTCATAAATTACTCGGTACTCACCGACTCGAAGACGATAAGTATTTTCTTCATCTTTTAATTTTTTAACCCCGTTGGGACGAGGTTCTGTAGATAAATTTAAAATTTTTGAATCGATGCGGTTTTTAATGTTACTTGGGAGTTTATTTAGTTGTTTTATTGCACCCTTAGTAAATTCAATTTGATACATTACGCAGTTTCTTTTTCATATCCTTTATATTCCTCCCAAGACACAGTACCATTGATGCGTCTATCTTCTCTAGCTTCTCTAATAGCTTTTATATCTTCTTCATCTTCTTCATCATCTATACGTTTTAATAGAGCGTAAATCTCATCTAAAGTACTGTCATAAGCTTGATTTAGCAGTACGTTAATATCTTTAATTAGTTGTTCACGTTCGTGTTCGGTTTTCATTTTTACTCATCCTCTACAATTAATTCTTTTGACACTTTATCAAATTTGTGAGGCTAGGAACCACTTTTCATATAATAGTGTCAATATGTTTCTACTGCGAGAGCGTTATGAACCAAAGGATTTATTTGATGAAATGAAGGTACATATCAGCTATAAATTAAGAATTGAGCGTAACTGAAGATAGTTGTGAATCGCCTTTAGTGGGAGTTTGACCAATTTGGAGTACACCAACTGCGGCAATCAGACAGAGAATACCTGATAAAATAAACGCTTGTACATAGCTACCCGTCCAAGTTCTTAACACTCCGGCTCCGAATGCTGCTGTGGCTGCACCAAGCTGGTGTCCTGCGACAATCCAACCGAACATTACGCCGACATTTTCTTTACCAAAGGCATTGGCAACAAGCCGGACTGTCGGTGGTACGGTAGCAATCCAATCAAGTCCATAGAAGACGGCGAAAATAGAAAGTCCATAGAAGGAAAAGTTGAAACTGAAGGGTAAGAAAATCAAAGACAAACCCCGCAGTCCGTAATACCAGCATAATAAGTAGCGATTGTTCCATCGATCAGATAGCCAACCGGACATAGTAGTTCCAAAAAAATCGAATAGCCCCATGATTGCCAAAAGTCCCGCAGCTTTGACTTCAGGGATACCGTGGTCAATACAAGCGGGAATTAGATGAGTTCCAATTAACCCATTTGTGCTAGCACCACAGATAAAAAAGCTCCCAAATAACAGCCAGAAATCGCGTTTACGCATTCCCAGCCAGAGGGCGTTGAGGGTAGAGGCGATGGAATTTGCTCTAGGCTGTGATATTTCTACAGTTTCGCTGTTGTCGCCAAAGGGTCGCAAACCGACATCTGCCGGACGATCGCGCATAAAGGCTGCGATCGCTGGAATAATTAAAAGTGCTGCACCAGTAAGAGCTAAAGCCGCAGTTCGCCATCCAAAGCGATCGGCTATTGAGGCCAGCATCGGCAAAAACACCAGTTGTCCTGTGGCAGTACTGGCGGTTAAGATGCCGAGAACTAAACCCCGCTTTTCAGAAAACCAGCGATTGACAACAATAGCGCCCAAAACCAGGGCGATAACTCCGCTACCAGAACCGACAACTACACCCCACAGCAAAACTAGCTGCCAAGATGCTGACATCAAAGTAGTTAAACCGACCCCAAGAGCAATCACAGCAAGGGAGAACACCATCATCCGGCGAATGCCGATTCGCTCCATAACTGTGGCGGCAAAAGGGCCAATCAACCCGTAAAGTACTAAGTTAATTGAAATTGCCAAAGATATAGTTGCTCTACTCCAGCCAAACTCCTGTTCGAGAGGCACTATAAAAACTCCGGGAGCAGAACGAATTCCGGCTGCAACGAGCAAGGCTAGGAATGTTAAGCCAGCTACGATCCAGCTATAGTGGAACGAACGACGCGCTAGGAAGGAGGGTAGGGACATGGTTGGGGAGGCAGGGGGAGCAGGTTCAAAAACTCATTCACGAGTATAAAAGGCTCGTTGGCGAGTATCAAAGACTCATTCACGAGTGTAAAAGGCTCGTTGGCGAGTATCAAAGACTCATTCACGAGTATAAAAGACTCGTTGGCGAGTATCAAAGACTCATTCACGAGTATAAAAGACTCGTTGGCGAGTATTAAAGACTCATTCCCTATTCCCATATTCCCTATTCCCTATTCCCTATTCCCCATTCCCAATTTAGAGAAATCTACCCTGCATAAGGATTACCGATTCTATCCACAGAAACGTTGGAGGAGAATGGTAAACGACCTGGATTTAAGCGTGGTTCGGCTGCATAGCCAACAGGAACAACAACAGCGATCGCTAAATCTGGATTATCCCCAGCACCAATCACTTGTTTTACCTGATCCTCAACCCAACCGTTCATAAAACAAGTGGATAATCCCAAACTTTCTGCTGCTAACACCAAATGAGTCGCGGCAATAATGGCATCTTTGATCGCATATTCGCGTCGCTTGTCGCCTAACGTAGCTTGAAATTGTGGGATGGCGCTTTTAAAGTAGTTTACCGTGCCTTCATTCCATGCTCCAGTCTCAGTTGCCCGCTCAAAAATTGGGGTTAAGTCTCTTTCGCCTACGGTAGGATCGGCAGCAAAGACGAAGGTTACAGGTGCTTGGACGATTTGCTGTTGATTCCACGATGCTGCTGATAATGCTGCCTTTTGCGCCTCGTCTTGCACAAGAATAATTTGCCAGTCTTGCATATTAAAGCTACTGGGAGCTGCCACGGTCAATTCTACCAGTTGCTTGAGCAGTTCCGGGGCAACGGGGTCTGCTTTAAAAGTTTTGATTGAACGACGTTGAGCGATCGCACTAGGTACATCTAAAGGTATGGTTTGGGTGATGGAACTCATGAGATTCTCCTGATAGTTGAGTTATGACCAAATAATTCGTAATTCCTAATTAGGATACAAATGAATCTATTTATTCATGAAACAAAAATAAAAATTATTCCTTGTTTCCGAACAAAAGTCACAATTACGAATTACGTACAGCCCTTTGGGCATGAAAACAGCGTAGCGGGGTGTAGCCCATTACGAATTACGCCTTAGCTACCGCCTCATTCGCAGCTGCCAAAAATGGATAGTCTGTATATCCTTCTTCACCGCCACCATAAAAGGTTGCTTGATTTGCTTCATTTAATGGTGCATTTAAAGCCAAGCGTCGGGGTAAATCTGGGTTTGATATAAATAATGTGCCAAAGGCAACTAAATCTGCTGCTTTGCTTGCCAGCACTGCATCGCCTTTTTCACGGGTATAACCACCATTGACAATGAGTGTACCTGTAAAGCGATCGCGGATATGACTGGTGGGTACAATTATCCCGCCATGTCTGATATCTGCTTCTGTTGCCTCATAAATATGCAGATATGCCAAATTAAACTGGTTCAACGCTTGAGTTGCATAACCGAATGTCTCTAGGGGATTGGAATCACCGATATCGTTAAAAGTCCCACTAGGGGAGAAACGAACCCCGACTCTGTTAGAATCCCACACACTAGTTACCGCCTCTGTCACTTCCAATAGGAATCGGGTGCGATTCTCAATGGAACCGCCATATTTATCTGTACGTTGATTGGTGCGATCGCGGAGAAATTGATCTATTAAATAACCATTAGCTGAGTGAATTTCTACCCCATCAAACCCAGCCGCTAGAGCATTTGCCGCTCCCTGACGATATTGTTCTACTATCTGCGGTATTTCTGAAGTTTCTAAAGCACGGGGTGTAACATAAGGTTTTGGCCCTTCATAAGTTGATGCCTCACCTTTAGGAGTAATGGCAGAAGGTGCCACAGGTAAAGCTCCATTCGGTTGTAAGTCAGGATGGGAAATCCTGCCTACGTGCCATAGTTGCAGGAAAATTCTTCCTCCCTCCTGATGTACGGCATCAGTGACTAATTTCCATCCTTCTATCTGTTCTGACGAATGAATTCCTGGTGTAGCAGGATAGCCTTGTCCTTCAGGAGTTACCTGTGTAGCTTCAGAAATAATCAGTCCGGCGGAAGCACGTTGAGCGTAGTAAGTAGCATTCAGTTCGTATGGTACGTTTCCCTCACTGGCTCGGTTTCGGGTTAAGGGTGCCATCACAATCCGATTTGGGAGTTCCAAATTACCTAATTGGTAAGAAGAGAATAAGTTGATATCACTCGTCATGTTATTTTGCTCCAATTCAAAATTCAAAGTTCAAAACCCCAGACGCGATAAATCGCCGTCTTTACAATAATCAGTCCTTTGTAGAGACGGCGATTTATCGCGTCTCTTACCTTAACCGAATCGTATTGAAGATAAGGGGAATAAGGGCAGGGCTATGCTATTCTCATTTAGCCTATCTCCTGTCTTCCTCGATAAATTCTCAGTCTAATAGCGAAAGTCTCTAAAGACCACTAAGAAAAGGTTATTGTCCGTTTTAAGGTACTCAAAAACTTTAGTTATGGGCGGTTTATTTCTAAAAAGAAATAGTCTTGAAAACAACAAAAAAGTCTTGCCAATACCCAATTTTGCGTGCAGTTCATTCACTAAACAATCGATCGAATCACACCACCATCTACCCGCAAAGCTGCACCATTAGTTGCTGAAGCTACGGGACTAGAAAGGTAAACTACGATCGCTGCTACTTCTTCATTAGTTGCAAAGCGTTTGATTAGGGAACTTGGACGCACATTTTGAAAAAACTCAGTCTCAACTTCTGCTGGACTAATCCCACGTTCCTGCGCCAGGTTGGTGATAAAGTCTTCAACTCCTTCTGAGCGGGTTGGCCCGGGGAGGACGGAGTTTACCGTGACTCCAGTCCCGACAGTCATTTCTGCTAGACCTCTGGCAATGGCAAGTTGCGCTGTCTTAGTTGTGCCATAGTGAATCATTTCCACTGGGATCTGAATCGCAGATTCGCTGGAGATAAAGATTATCCGCCCCCAGTTTTGCTCTAGCTGCTTTTGCAGATATTGCCGACTTAAACGGACTCCACTGAGAACGTTAACCTGAAATATGTTTAACCAGTCTTCATCGGTAATATCAAAGAAGGTTTTTGGCTCATAAGTACCCACATTATTAATGAGGATATCAACGTGAGGAACTTTTTGAAAGAGTTGCTCTACCCCTGATGCAGTACTTGTGTCAGCAACAACACCAGAAACTTTCGCTTCAGGTGTACTTTGTTCAATTTTAGCGATCGCTTGGGCTACTCTTTCCTCAGATCGACCGTTGACAATCACTGATGCACCTTCTTGAGCTAGCGCTTGGGCTGTAGCCAAACCAATACCTGCGGTTGAGCCACTAACTAGCGCGGATTTACCATGCAATTTCAAGTCCATTTTGCTCTTTCCCCGTTAGTTGAAACAGAATTCAGGAGTCAGAAGTCAAGAGTGGGGAGAGACGCGATTAATCGCGTCTGTACAGGAGTCAGGTGTATTCTGACTCCTGTCTCCCTTGATTAGAGAAGACTGCAAACTAAATGCGTCTCATAACAGTACCTAGATTTAAAGATGCTGTGCTAAGGTCTTATTCAATGTGGTTTTTGGAACTGCCCCTACGACAGTATCGACCTGCCTACCTCCTTTAAAAACCATCAACGTCGGGATGCTGCGAATTCCATAATGGCTGGCGACAGTAGGATTCTGATCTGTGTTCAGCTTCACAAATTTCACCTGTCCTTCGTATTCGGCAGCAACTTCATCGACTACTGGCCCCACCATCCGGCAAGGGCCACACCAC
Organism: Nostoc sp.; assembly: GCF_036917775.1. Lineage (GTDB taxonomy): Bacteria > Cyanobacteriota > Cyanobacteriia > Cyanobacteriales > Nostocaceae > Nostoc. The sequence goes on along the minus strand of NZ_JBALEQ010000036.1, from coordinate 5,072 downwards.
GGGGCCCAAAAGTCTACTAAGACTGGAATATCACTTTCCAAGACTTCTTGCTTGAATGTGGCTTCTGTGACATTTGTAATGGATGACATAAATTGCCCTCCTAATTAATTCTATTATTCGATAATATCGAATAATAAAAATATATGCCACTTGATGAGATAATGCAACTATGAAATTTCTTTATCATCCAGATAGAAAAAATATTTCTTTACCGGGAGTGTTGTATGCACTGGGCGATCCAGTGCGGCTAGAGATTGTGCGGCTGTTGGCGACTGAGGGGGAACAATGCTGTGCCCAGTTTGATTTTGCGATCGCAAAGTCTACAATGTCAAATCATTTTAAGATTTTGCGGGAGTCGGGGATAGTCTTTACACGTAAAGAAGGGACACATCATATCAACATACTGCGGCGTGAAGATTTAGAGGTGCTGTTTCCAGGGTTGCTGGATGCAGTATTGAAAGCCGCTCAACCATTGCCTGTGAGTCCTGCGAGTGATAAACAAACAGCTTCAAGGGTTTAGGAATGGGGAATGGGGCGATCGCTATCTGTTTAAGAATCTTCTTGTTTTTTAATTTGTGTTTCTAAATCAGCCAAGATATCATGTTGTTCTTGAAAAGCCCTTGGAGTGTGAGATAAACCTAAATCTGTTGAGAGTAAATCAATACCATCAAGAATTTTGGGTATCTGAGCTTGATCAACTTGCAGGCTAAGAAAGCATTTCTCCCTGTAATCAGGTCTTCCTTGAAAGAGTTCAATCGCTCTTTTCAAAGGGCGCATAACCTGATAGGCTTTTTCAGCCTTATCAATTGATGCTTGAGGGATTGGAGATTGCAGCCTAAGAATTGCTAAATCAATTAAATCTCTTGCCTCAACGCTGTCATCTGCATAACGGTCAGAATTTGACAGTAGCTTAGAGGTAAAACAGTCATTGAAGCTTAAGCAAGGAACGAGTGACCATTTTGGATATCTTGGTGGATCTAGTTGAAAACGAGTTTCAGCAATAATTTCCGTTTTAATCGGCATATCATCCACAAAAACTATCATCCGAATTCCATATTGGTCAGTTGTACTACGTCCAACTTGGATTTTACTTAAATCACGAAATAATGCTTCATGCCCACCCTCAAATACTACTGTACGTAAATATTTATAGCCTTCTGTACCAACAGAAGCAATAAAATCAATATCCTTACTCCAGCGATATTCTTCAAACTCAAATGCAAGAAGGGTTCCGCCACCGAAGTAAGCAGAACCCTTCATAAGTATGTCAGTATCTAAGCATTCAAGAACTGTGAGAATTTGATTATGGTGTTCTAACCTGAAACTCATAAACAAACTTGCAACCAGGACTTATAGCGTCTAGCGAGTTCCTGAAGAAAATTTAGTTCTTCACCTTCAAGATTATTAAATAGATTGTGATACTGCCAGCCACGTTCGTAGCGACTCAGCATTTCTTCTGAAGTAAACCGATACACATCGGCAGTTTGCCAACAAATGGACTCCAGAAAAGGCAGCTTTTTGGGGACAATAACAGGATTATTTGTTCGTGTTGCGGTTGTCATAGCTCTTTTAATCAACCACTTGCGGCTTATTTTTATTTAGATTAGCACTGTGGATTCCACCATTTAATCTTATTCTAACTATAAATTATCTGGGCTGGGATAAACTCTTCCTTTCCAAGCGCCGCCGCGCCCTTGCCAGTGACGTAGTGCTGAGTCTAGAGTCATCAGCGTATAGAGAAAAGCGATCGCAGGCAAGCTCAACGCAAACCAAGGAGAAGATTTATAAAAGCGGATTGTCGGGTAGTAAGCCAAAGTCATCAACAGCCATCCTAATAAACCCGTAAGTGCGATCGCCCAATTACCCCAAACTACACCTAGAATTACACACACAGGTGCAACTAGATAAATCAGAGGCATTCCTACCAAAGTGCCCAAAAGTAGCAATGGCGAATAATTTAGTTGAGTATAGGCAGTACGAGCAACCATATCCCAAATTGTCGCCAGCGAGTCATAAGGACGTAGACTGTGAGTCAAGCTACTCAATCCTAACCAAATACGCCCTTGACTAGGAATTTTGTTTATTCCCCTTGTCTCCTTGTCCCCTTGTCCCCCACTCTTCTTAACAGCCTGAGCTAGGGCGCAATCGTCGATTAAAGCTTGGCGAATCACTTGAATGCCTCCGATTCGCTCTAAAGCTTCACGGGCGATCAGAATAGAACCTCCTGCTGCGGCGGCGGTGGGATTATTTGGATTATTCACCCAGCGAAAAGGATAGAGTTTTTGGAAGAAAAACACGAAAGCCGGAATCAAAAGTTTTTCCCAAAAGCTCTCACATCTAAGTCGTACCATTACCGAAACCATGTCTAAATCTTCTTGAACAGCCTTTGCAAGGAGTCGGCGAAGATTGCCCGGATCGTGTTCGATATCTGCATCGGTCAGTAAAAAATAGTCAGGTGCGAATTTACTAGCGCTTTTTATACCTTGCTCAACTGCCCAAAGTTTACCCGACCAACCAGTAGGCAGCGATTCGCCTGAGATAATATGCAATTGTTGGGGTTTACCTACAGCGTGTGCAACCCCTTCGGCAAAATTTGCTGTTTGGTCTGTACTGCGATCGTCTACTAAAAACACGTTGAAAGAACCAGGATAATCTTGGAGTAAGAGCGATCGCAAGCTGGTTGGTATTAACTCAGCTTCGTTACGCGCCGGAACCACAGCACAAACCACAGGTAACGATTGTAGTTGACTTTCTCCCATCTCTAATTGCTGGTCTGTCCGCCAAAATTGTCCCCAAAAACACAGTAATCCTAACCAAATTGTCAAGGATAAGAGCGTCAATCCTAATACAATTACATCCATGACCTATTGCAAATTATCAGTGACTCAGACACAATACTATGTCTACCAATAAAGGAAAAATTTTTCATAGTATTGCCGTATTCATAACTAGTGTTGAGTGTGAGGTTAGATAGTATTTGATGCAAACACAAGACAGGGTAAAAGTCAATCAAGTTGCAGAAGCGATCGCAGCCAGTCAACAATATTTACTTTCGATTCAAAATCCCGCAGGCTATTGGTGGGCAGAGTTAGAATCTAATGTCACCATCACTTCTGAAGCCGTCCTTTTGCATAAGATTTGGGGAACAGACGAAACTAGACCTTTGCACAAAGTTGAAGCATATCTGCGTCAAGAGCAACGACAGCATGGCGGCTGGGAGCTTTATTACGGTGATGGTGGAGAACTTAGCACTTCAGTTGAAGCTTACATGGCGCTGAGACTGCTAGGTGTACCAGCAAGCGATCCGGCGATGATTCGGGCACAAGCTTTTATTCTCAAACGGGGTGGTATTAGCAAAACCCGGATTTTTACTAAGTTGCACCTAGCCTTGATTGGCTGCTACAACTGGCGCGGTATTCCCTCACTACCGCCTTGGATAATGTTGTTGCCTAAAGCTTTTCCAGTCAATATCTACGAAATGTCTAGTTGGGCGCGTTCGAGTACTGTACCGTTGTTGATTGTATGCGATCGCAAACCTGTTTTTATCACTGATCCAACTATCAATCTAGATGAGCTATACGCTGAAGGTGTTGATCGAGTCCGGTGGGAACTACCCCAAAGTGGCGATTGGACAGATTTATTCCTCACCCTTGATCAAGGATTCAAGTGGGCAGAAAGCCTGAATTTAGTCCCCTTCCGTGAAGAAGGCGTTAAAGCCGCCGAAAAATGGATTTTAGAACGGCAAGAAGCTACAGGCGACTGGGGCGGCATTATTCCGGCGATGCTGAATTCAATGCTAGCTTTGCGCTGTCTGGATTATGACCGCAGCGACCCGATTGTGGAAAGAGGTCTGCAAGCAATTGATAACTTTGCTATTGAAACAGAAGATAGCTACCGGGTACAGCCTTGTGTTTCACCCGTTTGGGATACAGCTTGGGTGATGCGTGCTTTAGTAGAATCTGGCTTTGCAGCAGATGATCCGGCTGTGGTACAAGCTGGAGAATGGTTGTTGCAAAAACAAATTTTAGATTACGGAGATTGGGCTGTCAAAAATCGCCAAGGAAAACCAGGGGCTTGGGCTTTTGAGTTTGACAATCGGTTTTATCCCGATGTCGATGACTCGGCTGTGGTGGTGATGGCTTTACATTTAGCGAAACTCCCCAATGAAAAAATTAAGCAGGCTGCGATCGCACGGGCGGTAAACTGGATTGCATCTATGCAATGTAAACCAGGCGGATGGGCTGCCTTTGATTTGGATAACGATCAAGATTGGCTTAACTCTATCCCTTATGGTGACTTGAAAGCGATGATCGATCCAAACACCGCAGATGTTACGGCTAGAGTCGTAGAAATGCTTGGTGCTTGTGATTTGTCAATTGATAGTGATAATTTAGAGCGATCGCTAACTTATCTTCTGCGCGAACAAGAAACCGAAGGCTGTTGGTTTGGTCGTTGGGGTGTAAATTATATTTACGGCACTAGTGGCGTTTTGTCAGCCTTGGCGTTGATTGATCCTCAAAGACATAAAGTCAGTATAGAACGAGGAGCAACTTGGTTAGTTGGATGTCAAAACCTAGATGGGGGTTGGGGTGAGACTTGCCGCAGCTATGATGACCCCAGTCTCAAAGGAAAAGGAAATAGTACTGCATCTCAAACTGCTTGGGCTTTAATTGGCCTCTTGGCAGCAGACGAAGCAACTGGTAAATTAGCTCTTGGTGCGATCGAGCGGGGAATTGCCTACCTAGTGGCAACTCAAAAGCCAGATGGTACTTGGTTTGAGGCTGACTTTACAGGTACTGGCTTTCCCTGCCATTTTTATCTCAAGTATCATCTGTATCAACAATACTTTCCTTTAATTGCTCTAGGTCGCTATCAAGCAGTGATTAACCCAATGTTTAGGATGAAAATACCATAATCATTAACTTAAAACTATAGCAGTCTTAAATCATTTGTGAACAATAAGATCCCCGACTTCTCAAAGGATGCTGTTGGCGAATAGGGGGTCTTACCCCCTAATAAGGTTAGGAACAGCTAGTAAGAAGATAAAACTAATGGAGTTCTTGTGACATCTG
>NZ_JBALEQ010000035.1:0-40056 GCF_036917775.1 Nostoc sp. | reverse complement strand
TTGAGAGTGTCAACCAAATTCTTTCTGTTCGTTGTGCTTATCTCAATGGTTTGCTTGCTATTTAAGTGTTTCTGCCAAAAGTGGATGCTCCCAAGTACAATCCCATAGAGCGGTGTTGGGCTGCCCTAGAGAACTATTAGAATGGCGCTATTTTAGATTCTGTTGAAGCCGCAGTAAACTGGGCTTCCAATATGACGAAAGAAAGGGATTACACCCATTGTTCACCGAGTTGAAACCACCTATGAAAAAGGAATCAAAGTTTTATCACAAGAGTTAGAACAGTACCAAACTCTATGGCAGCGTTCTGAAACATTACCCAAATGGGATATTACTATTGTGCCTGTTTAACTGGTATTTTATTTTCTTGCAAGTCCCTTACGTCAAATTCATCAATTATTAGCGTCTGAAAGCTCTGTGTCAACTGCTGCCAGAGGAACTCAATTTCCTCATAGCACTTCTGTGAAGAAATTTTTCCCGAAGTTTGTAGATTAGAGAGATAACAAACACGTTCAGAAAATTCTTGAAGATTAGCATTGAATAAAAGATTTTGAGGCGTGTACTTTCCAAGATATCGATAGCGCTGGTAGAGGAAATTGTCTTTGTGTATCTGATTGTCGTTATCCATATTCAAAAAAAATCTTCTTAGTTCTTCTTAGTACAAATCTAGACTTAGTTATTTCACGTTATTTTTATATTTACATCTATATAGTATTAAAATACCCATTCTGGAATCAGAATCACTTATTTTTCCAATTATTCACCTGATTATCTTTGTAAACAGCACCTTGTTCTGAAATCTCCAAATCCTCACATGGACTGAAAAATATCAAATTATTGCGATTTAACTCAAATGTTAGAGGTGATTCGTAAAGAAAATCTAAACGGCTTCTGGGTTAGCTTGAGTAGATTTTATGCTAGATCAAGTTGAATAGTTGCACTGAACATCACTCGTCTCCCCTACGGTTTCGATGGTGGCAAGAAGGTTAAAGGACGTAAGCGGCATATCGTCGTAGACTCTCAAGGGAATGGCACTAAGAAAAGCGCAAATGTATTATTTACAAGGGTTTTATCACTTTGGCAAAATTTTGCCTAATGAAGCAGCGATCGCAAACTGAGAGTTGCAGATTATTCTGATTCCCGACCTTAAAACTATTAGTTTTCTAAACCCCTTGCCAGGCAAGTATTTCAGCTTTTCTTAGTGCCATTCGACTCTCAAGGATTGTTGATTGGGGTTCTCGTCACGCCCAGCAAATGCCTCAGAACGATTAGGGGCGGTGATTGTGTTGGATGAAGCAAAAGATAAATTGTCCAAATTAGAAGTGATCTGGGTAGACCAGGGGTATTCTGGCAAAAACTTTGCCAATGCTGTTGGGCAGGTCTGTGGTGAGCGGGTGCGGGTGGAAGTGATTAAACGAACCTCTGAGACGTTTGAGCAGTTGCCCAAGCGGTGGATTGTTGAGCGAACCAATGGAAAAGCTGAACCGATTTCGGCGGTTAAGCAAAGATTATGAGGTGTATTCAGAGGTCAGTGAAGCGATGATTTATGGTTCTTTGCTTCGTCTCATGGTCAGGCGATTAGCTACTTAAGATTTACTTTACGAATCAGCTCTAAGAGATAATTGAACTAAGCTAATCGGCATTTAAGCTGCATAATGTAAATGTAGAGCCGATGAACCTAAATATGCCACCACCAATCGAAAACTTTTTAACTTCGTGTTGAATATTTATTATATTAAATATATAGTATTGATGAGAAAAGGGTCATTTCAATATATTGAAAATTTTAATCCAAAATGGTAAATAGTAATATTGAGGAGCAATCCGTATTGGTGTACAAAAAAATATATTGCTAAAGTTAAAAAATATGGACGATTGATCAAGAGATATAGTAGTTTTTATGCTGATTTATATAGTCAAACCTAAGTAAGTTTCATGGATAATTGTTGGTGTAGTGTTCAAAATTAATGAAATTAAATTGTAATAACATTGAATATTATTTACGAGGTTTGAGGGCTATAGAGCTTATTATGTCTAAGTTTTAGCTTTCATGTCCTCTCCCTCTCTCAGCATTTACATATAATATTTTTAACTTAAGAAATACGATCACCTCGACAGATAGTTGCACTCAAACGGGGTATGATACCATCATCATGAACAGCGATCGCATCAGCTCTTTTTCCGACCTCCAAACTACCACGATCGCAAAATAGATTAATGGCTTTGGCTGGATTACTGGTAAATAATTGCATAGCTTGGTAAATAGGCTTGCCAGTCTTATGGGCAATTATCCAGATGGATTGCAATAAGCTTTGAGGAACATAATCAGAAGAGATCACATCAACTAAACCGTGCAAAACAAGTTCCATAGCTGAAACATTACCAGAGTGAGAACCACCTAACACTAAATTAGGCGCACCCATCAAAACTTGTAATCCTAAGTTATGGGCTGCTTTGGCAGCTACTAATGTAGTTGGGAACTCAGCTAGCACTACTCCATCTTGAACCGCTTCTTGGACGTGTTCCACAGTAGTATCATCGTGACTTGCTAAGGAAATACCTTTGGCTTTGGTAAGTTCTACTAAAACCATGCGATTTTTTTGTGCATATAGTTGTTGCTGTTGCTGACGAATGATTATGAACTCGTCAATTTTGTCAAGAGTAACACCGTGTTTTCCCATGTAATACTCTTTAAACTTGTCCAACCGGGTAAACTGCCGTTGACCTGGAGTATGATCCATCAGTGAAATCATTGATAAAAGAGGATGATCTGAGTATTGTGCTGTAATCTCATAAACCTTGTCAAAAGCCAGTTCACAGCGTAGATGAATGCGATGTTCCACACAGAAGCGTCCGGAGACTTGTGCTTGGGAAATGACATCAATCATCGGCGCATAGTTAGTTAAGCGAGGAGAGCCAGCCGCCACATCACCAATTGCGATCGCATCACATACTGTTGTTACTCCCGCGCTGGCTAAATCTCGGTCATGATAAACTGCTGCGGCTTCTAAAGGCCAACGAATACCGGGACGGGGAGACATACAGCGTTCGAGATTATCGGTGTGTAACTCAATCAATCCTGGTAATAGATAATCTCCCTGACCATTTTGACCATGACTTACAATTCCTGGCTGAATATCAGCAATCAATCCATCTCGCACTACCAAAGTACCCAGCAGTTCTTGATCTGGTAGTTGCAGACGATAGTTAGTGTAAATCTGTTCATTCATAATAATTTGTAATACTGTTGACTGATAACTGTTAACTGTTGACGGGAAACACTTTGTTGGGCTAGTTGAGCAATCAACTGTCAACTGTCAACCATCAATTATTAAAAATTAATTCGTGGTTACAAAGTTGCGCTCTTACTTCTTCGTCGTGAAAGATGCCAATTAAGCCACAGCCTTTAGCTTTTTTCTCTTGCAACAGTTCAATTACTACTTGGCGATTGGTAGCGTCTAGGGCTGAAGTTGGTTCATCTAGTAGCAAAATTGGATAATCAACTGCTAAAGCACGAGTAATATTTACCCGTTGCTTTTCACCTCCAGAAAAGGTAGTGGGGGAAAGATGCCACAGTCGTTCTGAGAGATTGAGGCGACAAAATAAGTCTTTAACTTTGTTATATGCGACATCTATATCTACCCCTAATTCTAATAGTGGTTCTGCGGCAACTTCTAAGGCTGGTACTCTGGGAATTACTCTTAAAAACTGACTGACATATCCAATGGTTTTCTGTCGGACTGCTAAAATCTCATGGGGAGCGAGTTGACACAAATCAACCCAATCTTCCTGATGTTTTATCCAGACTGAACCACTATCAACGCGATAGTTAGCATATAAACAGCGCATAAATGTAGATTTACCACTGCCAGATGCTCCAGAAAGGGCGACACATTCCCCAGCATTAACGCTCAAAGAAACACCTTCTAGCACCGATAGATTAATGCCTCCTTGCTGATGCAGAGTAAAACTTTTTCGCAAATTCTCAACTTGTAAAAGTGCTTTGCCAGAAGAGCTTACTGGACGATGATTAACAGTTAATGATTGCATGGTTAAGAAAATAGATGACTGTTGAACGCCAGTTGCTTCAACGCGGTGGTATTTCTTTCAAGTCGGCAAAGCCGCCCAACAGAGTGCCTTGGAAACCCGCGCAACACACTGGCTCCTGTTGACTGTTGACTGTTAACCGTCAACAATCAACAAATATCAGGGTGTTAAAGCAGCACTGACTAAGAGTTGGGTGTATGGATGTTGTGGATCATCAAGTACTTGGTCAGTTAAACCTGATTCCACTACCTGTCCTTGTTGCATAACTAATAATCTGTGTGCTAAAAGCCTGACTACGCCGATATCGTGAGTAACTATAATCACGCTAAGGTGAAAATTGCGGACAAGTGATCGCAATAAATCTAATAACCTCGCTTGCACTGATACATCCAAACCTCCCGTTGGTTCGTCCATCAAGATCAACCGAGGACGTGTCACCAATACACGGGCAAGTTGTAATCTTTGTTGCATCCCTCCAGAAAATTGGACTGGTAAATTATCTATCCGTGCTGGGTCAATTTCCACTTGTTGTAGCCAATGAGTAGCCTCATCCCGAATATTGCCATAGTGCCGTACCCCAATATCTAGTAAGCGTTCGCCGATATTCGCTCCAGCACTAATTTTCATTCGCAGACCATCACGGGGATTTTGCTGTACAAAGCCCCACTCAGTTCGCATCAACAACCGCCGTTTAGCTTCCGCAAGTTGAAAAATTTCTAAGTCTTCCCCGCTACGGCTAGTATAAATAACATTACCTTTATCAACAGCAGTATGATTGGCAACCGCACTCAGCAAGGTAGACTTACCTGAACCTGATTCTCCAACAATACCGAGAACTTGCCCAGGAAAAAGATTAAAAGAGATGCGATCGCAGGCTTTAATTGCACCGTAAGATTTACTTATTTGGTGAACCTGTAAAAGAGGTTTCATCGGTTTTAAATTTTTACTTTTGAATTGTTACAGTAGTCTGTATCTGAACAGATCCACATTCGCCCACCTTGGTCGTCAATCACTACCTCATCTAAATAGCTTTCTGTAGAACCGCATAATTCACAGGCTTTATCCCATTTTTCTACAGTAAAGGGATGGTCTTCAAAGTCGAGGCTTTTGACTTTGGTGTAAGGTGGAATTGCATATATGCGTTTTTCTCTCCCTGCACCAAATAATTGCAATGCCGGACTCATCTGCATTTTGAGATTATCAAAACGTGGGATCGGGCTAGGACTCATCAAATAGCGGTTATGCACCATTACCGGATAGTCGTAGGATGTAGCAATATGTCCATGTGTGGTAATGTCTTCGTAAAGCTTGACATACATAGCTCCATATTCTTCTAAAGCGTGCATTTTGCCCGTCTCTACAGATGAGGGTTCTAGCCAACGCAAAGGTTCGGGTATCGGTACTTGGTAAACTAAAATCTGTCCTTCCTGTAGTGGTGTTTCGGGTATGCGATGGCGAGTCTGAATTAAACTTGCTTCTTGTGTGCGTTCTGTTGTCTTTACACCACAAACTTTTTGGAAAAAGCGACGAATATTAACGGCGTTAGTGGTGTCGTCTGCTCCTTGGTCAATTACTTTCAACACATCAGTTTGACCAATTACAGCAGCTGTTACCTGAATTCCACCAGTACCCCAGCCGTAAGACATGGGCATTTCTCTGGAAGAAAAGGGAATTTGATGTCCTGGAATCGCTACAGCTTTCAGCAAAGCACGGCGAATAGAACGCTTTGTTTGCTCGTCTAAGTAAGCAAAGTTAAAGCCTGTTTCTGGGGATTGAGAATTGGGAGAAATATTCATTTTATTGGCGAGATCAAAGAGGCGGTTATAAATTGAGTGAAGTGGTTTAAATCGGGTGTTGGCAGATTTGTGATTTTGGCTTTGTCGTCATAAATCCTTAACTGCACAGCATCTTGAGCATAAGGTTGCTGAATAAATTTCTCTGCCTGTTCTGGGAAAAATATGCCTCCTTGCAGTTCTAAGCTGCGTTTGGATGCGGCTGAGAGACTTTCCCAATATTCAGGAACAACTGAGCAAAGATAGCGTTTGGCGACGACATGAAGCCTAATTGGTTGTGTGACTGCTGGACTGAAAATCTGACGTAGTAAGGGAATGGCTCGATGTTCATGTTGATCGTCTATGCCTTGGGTGGCGGGATTATCTCCCAAGTTATGGATTAAATGCCCTAAATCATGGAGTAGGCAAGCGGTAATCAATTCATGGTTTTGACCTGATATTTCAGCGAGGGTAGCGCATTGCAAGGCGTGTTCTAGCTGGCTGACAGCTTCTGCACCATAGGATTGAGAACCCTTCTCGGTGAACAGGTCAATAATGCTTTCGATAGTAGGTTTCATAATAGGTAACTGATGACTGTTGACTGGATATTTATTGAATTTGATATCGAGCAACTTCTTTTCCTGCTACATATACAGAGCGAATCGCAGTAATTGCAGAGAATAAAGAATTATCAGGAGATATCAACAGGAAATCAGCATCTAAACCAGAAGCGATTTTACCTTTTTGATCGCTAATTCCCGCCGCCTCTGCTGGTTGGCTGGAAACTAATGACCATGCTTGTTCAAAAGACATCAAGCCTAATTCTTGAAGCTTGAAGGGTGCATAGAACAAGGAAGGATAATGATAGTCTGAGCAAAGACAATCGATAACGTTATTTTTTACCGCCTCAGTGACACTCATTAAACCTAAGTGAGAACCACCGCGCACTAAGTTAGGCGCACCCATGAGGACGGCTATACCATATTCACGAGATTTAGCAGCTAAGTCCACAGTAGCGGGAAATTCTGCGATCGCTACTCGGCGTTGTTGACTTAGTATTACTTTCTCTGGGCTATCATCATCGTGAGAAGCGAGAGGAATACCGTAGGTATGAGCTAAATCCACCAGTTGTTTTATTTGCACGTCTCCTTCATGTCGTCGTTCTGTTACTTGGTTGACTAATTCTTCGATTTCTTCTAATGACATCGATGATCTTTGCCTCACACTGTTGAGATATCGGCTCAATCTCTTTTGATTTCCAGGGGGTGGTAGGTGATCGTTGATAGACAAAATATGCACACGACCGGATACCATCCAATCACACAATTCTTGATGTCCGGCGATATTTGCCTCTTCATGCCTGATATGAATGCGATGATTGCAATTTAAAACTTGTTTTCCTGTCCCTAAGATGAAGTCAATTAAAGCACGAGCAGAATCTCGGCTGCGTAAACCTGGTTCGTAAGAGTCGGTAATTGAGCAGTAAAAGGTTGTAATACCCGATGCCAAGAGGTTGCGGTCATTATCTGCGATCGCTATTGGTAGAGGAAAGTTAACTCCAGGGCGAGGGCAAATCATCCTTTCAAAAGCATCGCCGTGTAAGTCAATAATTCCTGGCAACATCTGGAGTCCTTGAGCATTTACCAGATGAAATCCATTAGGACTACTGGCCTGATCAATGCTGGTAAATTGCCCATCTTCAATTAAAACTGTGGCATCTTCCAGCCAACCATCGGGAGTTAGTGCATTTACTCCTTGGATAGCAATTTTTGTGTTGGTTGGTTTTGATAATATTTGAATATTTTTAGGTGTTGTCACTGACTTACCTCAGTAAAAAATTTTATGCCTTTATATGGAGCTTTTTGAGTAGCGGCAATTCTGGAAGATAAATCACCTATATGCAGTTCCAGTTTGTGGTGATCGGGGTCGAGAATATATATAGATTCGCCTTCACTTGTATTTTGTTTCCACTGTTTGACTCCTAAAACTTTGAGACGATCGCTATATTCTAGAAACCTTTCTTCAGAGATACTAAAAGCAATATGAGTGTACTCATCCATAGGATTTGTGCGTGTGTTGGAATCTAAAGATAGACACAACCACAAGTCACCTGCCAGTAGATAAGCGCCTGTTTGCCACTTAGCGATCGCTTGACAACCTAGAATTTCGGTATAAAAATTAAAAGATTTTTCCAAGTCACAGACAGACAAAGTAATATGGTTAATTCCTGTAATCATTTCGCTTCTTCCAAAACCAAATCACTATTTTCTAAAGGCTCAGATTCTTCCGCAGTACCCGTTAATGACGATTGATTATTTAGCTGCTGCTCTCGGATTTTCCGCACCAGATTTAACTCAGCTTGAAAGTCAATGTAGTGTGGAAGTTTAAGGTGTTGGACAAAACCTTGTGCTTCAACGTTATCGGAATGGGAAAGTACAAACTCGACATTTTGGGCTGGGCCTTGAATTGTTTCTCCTAATTCCTCTGCTCGCATCGCCCTATCTACCAGCGCCATCGACATAGCTTTACGTTCGTTGTAACCAAAGGTGAGTCCATAGCCACGGGTAAACTGAGCAGGTAATTCTTTAGTACCTTTAAACTGATTTACCATTTGCACCTCGGTGACAGTAATATCTGCGATCGCTATTTCAAATCCCAATTCTTCTGGGCAAATTACCACCTCTACTTCCCCCATACGAATCTCTCCGGCAAAAGGATGGTTTCTGCCATAGCCTCGCTGTGTAGAATATGCCAAAGATAGCAAAAACCCCTCGTCTGCACGTGCCAGATTTTGTAGTCTCGCATCCCGCCCAGCAGGAAAGGTCAATGGTTGACGAGTTAGGTCAAAAAGTTGAGGGGACTGGGGACTGGGGACTGGGAATTGGGAAGTAAGAAATTCCTCCTCTGCTTGCATCAAGCCTTCACGATCTAAAGTGTCAATTACACGCGGGACTGATTCTGTAATTGCTTCTGCTTCTGGTGCTGTTGGGACTTCTCCTTCTGCTATTAACTTAAAGTCTAGTAGGCGGTGGATGTAGTCGAAAGTAGTTCCTAACCTTTGTCCTCCTGGTACATCTTTAAAAATCGCAGAAATGCGGCGCTGAATCTGCATTTTGCTGGTATCTAATGTCTGGCTATAGTAGAAGTGGGGTAGTGTTGTTCGATAAGCTCGTAACAAGAAAATTGCTTCTACTAAATCACCCCAAGATTGTTTAATAGCCAGGGCTGCTAATTCCCGATCGTATAAGCTACCTTCACACATCACCCGTTCTACTGCTAGGGAAAGCTGTTGTTCAATCTGGTCTAGGGTCAATTCGGGAATTGCAGGATCACCTCTGCGTCTGCTTTGCAGAAGTGCTTCTGCATTTTGAATTGCCTGTTCACCGCCTTTGACTGCAACGTATGGCATATATTTTTAATTCGTAATTCGTAATTCGTAATTTTTGATTAAGAAAGTTAGGCTTTAATTGGGTTTTTAGGTTTCCATATTTATATTTTTATCCTCCGCAATTTTTGCTTTACAGGCTTGGTTGGAGTACGCATTTAAAGCTCCAGCCATGCTGCTCGAATCCTAGTGATTGATAGAATTGATGGGCGCGGCTACGTTTTAAATTAGAAGAGAGCATGATTTTATAACATCCAGCTTCAGCACTGAGTTTGATTGCAGCTTTCACCATTTGACTACCTATTCCCTCTCCTCGCATTTGAGAAATAACTGTCACTGCATCTAGAACTGCAAATTTGTGATATCCCCGGTGCATCATTGTTGGCGCATAAAGAAGGCTGAAAGTACCTACAGGTTGCTGATTTAAGTAGGCAATATAGATGTGATAATTAGGAACTTGTGCGATTTGTACGAAGATTTTTTCTAGGTCATCTTTGGGTAAAGATGGCTCACCATCCATGTCAGCATAAAGCTTACTTAATACAGGCCAATCCTCACGGGTAGCAATGCGAATATCAAGAGTCATAGTACACCTCTGGTTTAGCGGTGCGTGGTAGTCCCATTACTGCATACCGTGTAAATAAAAATACATCTATGCCTTGTGGATAGGCTTGGTGATTCTGCATCCAGAAATCCCAAAAGTGACGGGGAAGCGTAGGAGAAGTCGCTTGCTGGTCTAAAATTCCCGGCCCCGTCAACATTACAGGTTGTCCCATCTCAAAACTTTCCACCTGTACTAATAATGTTGTTGAGGCTTCAGGCTTTTCTCCTGTCCCCCAGTTAAAAATAGATAATTCTGTTAACCCTGCCAAATCTTGAATTAAGGCAAAGTCAGCTTCTTCTGGATACTGCGTGAAACGACAGCCAGTATGGAACAACAACCAAGCTCTCACTTGATCTGCAAAACTCGGCTGTAGCCATACCACAACATCCAAATCCAGCAACGTCAAACAAGCAGCCCCACAAGCAGCCGTTAAACCCAAAGGCACACTCATCTCAGCAGTTATCTGATAAGCTATCCCCGGTCGAGCATTAGCATCAAGCAACGCCCGAAATGTCCTTTGGGCATCATGAATCGAATCTCGAAAGCTAGGTAAATATGTAACTATATTTGTTGACATTAATCAATAATCCAATTTTTTAATTTTTAATTGATTCACCCTTCCCCCCTCACCATCGTGAAAAAATTAACCTTAGTGGCGGCTGCTTGACGCTGCTTGAGTTCCTGCTGTTTTTGGTATTCTACTTGCAAGGGTTGAATTACTTCAGCCTGAATCTGGTCGTGCCAATTTGGGGTTTGCAATAACGCATCACAAACAGCAGCTAGTTCTGCATGACGGTGCGATCGCCCGGTGACATAACCGAATCCAGCGATTGCTTGGTCTCCTTGGCTCTCTAACTGCACGACACAGCGAGTCATGGTGATTTCTCCTAAGTTAAATGGCTCTCCTGTACCCCCAGCGCGTCCCCGCACCATTGTTAGACCAATCTCTGGGCAGCGTAAAAAGCTATAGTTGGGCAAAGTAACCAATTTTTTTACCAGTTTTTCTAATAGCTCTAACTCGGCTTTAGCTAATGTTGCCATCCATGCTTGTCGCTGCGTCACAGTAGGCATAAGTTGGTTCGTGGTATTTTGTTTTAAACTATTCTTAACTTGTCTAGACATCTAGATGAAAGTAGATTAACGCAATTCTGACAAATTGACAATCTAAAATTGATACATGAAGGAAATAATGCCGATTTATGCCCAGATTGCTGATCAACTGCGACAAAACATTCATCAAGGGGTTTATCAGCTTGGGGAACAACTACCAACGGAAACCAAGTTAGCAGAACAATTTTCAGTTAATCGCCATACCCTCAGACAAGCGATCGCTCTCCTAAAAGACGAGGGATTGTTACGAGTTGACCGAGGACGCGGAACTTTTGTAGCGGCTAAAACCATCCGCTATGCTATTGGTAAGCGAGTGCGTTACAACCAAACGCTGAAAGCTCAAGGTTGGCAAGTGAGGTTTCAACTGCTGCGTGTTTTAGAAGTACCTGCGGATGATGCTGTAGCTAAAGGGCTAGAAATTCCTTATGGTGAGTCGGTAGCGTTAATTGAACGCTTAAGTTTTGCAGATGAAGAACCTATAAGTATGGGCACTGGGTATTTTCCCCTCAAGCAATTCCCTGATATTTTAGATCCGAAAAATATCAAGATTTTGCAAGAACAGCAATCAATCTCTCAGTTTTTACGGCAGGTATATGGATGCGATCATATCCGCCGTAGTACCTGTGTTTCTGCTCGTCTAGTCCAGCCTCAAGATGCTAAGTGGCTACAAATACCCCTCAATCAACCCATTCTTTTGGCGGAGTCAGTGAACGTCGATGAAACAGGTAATGTTATTGAATATGGGGTAACTCGACTGCGGGGTGATCGCATGGAGTTGTTTTTTGAAAATGACTTAGCGGTTGAATGATGACTGATGACAGTCATACTAAACTAACCACCCTCTAACCTTTGCAGAGAGTAAATCAATAACACCAGTAGTAACAATCAAAATAATCAGAATTGTACAGACTTTTTGGTATTCAAATGCACCAAAACTCTGATATAGTGAAACGCCAATACCACCAGCCCCAACAATTCCTAATACAGAAGCAGAACGCACATTTGACTCAAATCTGTAGAGAGTGAAAGAAGTCCACAAAGGCATTACTTGAGGAATCACTCCATAAATAACTTCTTGAATCGGACTTGCACCAGTAGCTCTAATTCCTTCTACAGGGCCTGACTCAATTGATTCTACTGCTTCTGAGAACAGCTTACCCAGGATACCGCCAGTATGAACAAATAATGCCAAAACTCCAGCAAATGGCCCCAATCCAACAGCAACTACAAAGATTAGCGCAAAGACGATTTCGTTAATCGCCCGCATAGCATCTAATAGCCGACGTGTTGGTTGAACAACCCATACTGGGCAAATATTATTAGATGCTAGGATAGATAAAGGAACAGCTGCGATCGCAGCCATTAAAGTTCCCCAAATTCCCATCGATATAGTAACCAGTGTTTCTGAGAAATAATAATTCCAATCGCTAAAGTCTGGCGGAAAATATGAACGGAGATATTCCACCATGTTGTCTCCCCGTTGCAGAAGTACAGGGAAATTTAACTCGCTTTGGTTATAGGCAAAAACCAATACAGCAGCAATAACTAAAAGAAACAAAACTTTTTGAGTATTCACAAGCTTTGCTTCTTTCTCTAACATTGCTGCTACGTTAGGAGATGCGTAAGTAATTATCTGATTTCGTGAGCGCACTTTTTACTACCTATAAATCTAATTTTATTTAATCCCTTTGAGTTGCTGGTTTAATTCTGCTATGGTTTGCTGTTTTTCTTGGTCGCTAAGATTTTCTTTAGCTTGAGTTTCTTGGATTTTTTTAGCAATTTCTAGTTCTCGAATTGTATGCCAATTTTTATCTTCAGCCTGTACAAAACCAGAAATTTTAAATTGTCCTAAAACTTTAGCATCTTTGTAGTTATAGAAAAAGTTTTGCAATTTCTTTTTGATATCATCATATAAATCCCGACGGTAAACAATTGGATCGCTGGGAATTATAGGTGATTTCCAAATAATTTCAATCTTCTGCCTGGCTGTAGGATTAGTACTTTCTAGACGACTTAATGCTTCACTACTGACGGTAGCCACATCTACCTGTTTATTCGCTACAGCTAAAGCACAAGCTTCATGATTACCAGCAAAAATCAAGCGTTTAAAAGCTTTCTTAGGGTCCACATTATTTTTAGTAAAAATATAGTAACTGGGAACTAAAAACCCAGAGGTAGAATTAGGCTCATTAAAGGCAAAGGTGAGCTTGGATGCATTTTTAATCACATATTTATCGCCACCTGCTGCTATAGCTTCCGCAGTGATGGGATTATCTTTATTAGTAATTAAATGAGAATAGTAGCCTCTAGTGCCATCTGCACTCACAACTTGAGCAAAAGCTTCTGCATCAGCAATTTTTGCTGCTTCAATATAAGATTTACCACCTAACCAAGCTGCTTGAACTTTACCAAATCGCATAGCTTCTATGACTGCTGCATACTGTGTAACATAGAAGGGTTTAATGGTAATCCCAATTTCCTGAGACATAGCAGCAGCAAAAGGTTCCCAAATTGGTTTTTGATTAGCTTGAGATTCTGTAGACAGAACACCAAAGTTAATTTCTTTAATCGCTGCGGTACTATTATCAGCATTAGAAGTACAAGCTGAAAGTATTTTGGCACTTGTCAAAGTTAGAGTAAACAAAGAAGCCTGCTGAATAAATAACCTTCTGTCCATAAGTTTAGTTGTAAGATATTAAGTAAAAATTCTGTATTTTGGGGTTACACTACCAGTTCACTGTGCCCTCTCATAATGAGTTCTTCGGCAGCTGTGCCATAAAGTTCATTGAGCTTGTGATCATTCATCTCTGTGGTTGCACCATCAAACATCACTTCTCCATCTTTGAGAGCGATCGCTCGATCAAAGTAACTACGCACCATTTGAACCTGATGTAACGAAGCGACTACAGTAATTCCGCTTTGGCGATTTAGCTGCACGAGCAATTCCATAACTTTACGCGCCGATTCAGGATCTAGGGACGCAATGGGTTCGTCTGCGAGGATGATTTTCGCTCCTTGCACTAAACAACGAGCGATCGCAACTCGTTGTTGTTGCCCTCCAGAAAGCATAGATGCCCGTTTATAAGCGTGTTCAAGAATGCCTACCCGCTCTAATGCAGCAAGAGCTTGAACTTTTTCTTCTTTGGTAAATAAATGTAATATTGAACGAAAAATAGACAATCTTGCTAAGTTACCAACAAGAACATTTTCGATAACTGTTAGCCGATTGACTAAATTAAACTGTTGAAATATACAACCTATCTGGCTTCGTAAAGACCTAATTTTAGAGTGAAGTTTCCCACTACTCTGTAGGACTGAACCAAAAATATAAACTGTTCCTCCATCTCCAATGTGCAAGCCATTAATATGCCGTAACAGAGTAGATTTGCCTGAGCCAGATGCACCTATAAGCGCAACCAGTTCTCCCTCATTAATTGTGCAAGATACGTTTTTAAGCGCTGTCTTACCTTTGAAAGTCTTCGAGAGATTACTAACTTCGATAGCCACTGTACTTGCCATTTTTTGACATTTAGATATCTCTAATTAATATTAATAAGGTTTTTTAATTAAGAAATAATTAAGAAAAGGATAATTTATGATTTAATTTTTTAATTATCAATCTAATGAATGAGCCAATTGTGGATGTATACCAATATAATATAAGGCTTATAATAGATAGGCTATCTTACACATTTTAATTAAAATTTAATTAAGAAAAAACTAATTTTTGGAAAAATATAATTAATTCGCTAGGAGTTTAGTAGAGGACGGCGTAAATAAACCACCCATTTCAAATCAATAAAATGCTTATACTGTATACCTCTTTGGCTTTTTATAGAGCCAATTCATGGATTGCCTATATCACAGATGTGGTTTTTCAAATCATCTATATTTGACATTTGCTGTTAATTCATAAGCCCAAGGAAATAAGCTTTTTACTCTACAAAACTTTAACAATATGTTATTAGCTTGATCTTAAATATTTGTTATTTTTGACTGAAAAAGCACAGATAATCCTTAACATACCAATATCTATTTAGTTAAGAATAGGTAAAAAAATGACAATTGTCTTTATTTCAAAACAATCTCTAGATTGTGGTACTTAGTTGTGCTTTGATATTCTTAAAGTTGATTTGAAAAATTTCTATTATAAAAAATTCAACTTTTTCCCATGTAACATTAATATTTCTGAAACAAAGACTAAATTCACAAAATATTTAAATCTTGCTAGTATTTGTGATTTACCAATTAGCAGAAATTTCAATGTTAAAATTTTTTGATCTTTCACTAATTTCTATTACGTGTGAGGTACATTCGTGCAAAAAGTTTGGTTAAATTCTTTGTTATATAGTCCAGCGATTTTAGGCTTATTTATAATTGCAGTGCCAGCAATAGGTTCTGAAGTACCTCTAAATCAAGCACCTGCAAGAAATCAACCATCCAGTTCTAGCAGTGCTGAGAATATCGGACAAGTAACTTCAGTTTCACAGCTTTCTGATGTCAAACCTACAGACTGGGCTTTCCAGGCTTTGCAATCCCTGGTTGAGCGATACGGCTGCATTGCAGGTTATCCTAACCAAACTTATCGGGGTAATCGTGCCTTGACTCGCTATGAGTTTGCTGCTGGTTTGAATGCTTGTTTAGATCAAATAAATCAACTGATAGCTACTAGTACGGTTGATCTGGTGAAAAAAGAAGACCTAGCAACGCTGCAAAAGCTGCAAGAAGAGTATACTGCTGAGTTGCAAACTGTGCGAGGTCAAGTAGATGCTCTAGAAGCTCGTACCGCCACCTTAGAGTCGCAACAATTCTCCACAACTACTCAACTGCGAGGAGAAGCAATTTTTGCACTGGCTGGTGCATTTGGCTCCGATAGAGCAATCAACACCGATGCTCAAAATCGTGGTGATACCAGACCAGAACTCAATGAAAATGTGATTTTTGCCGATCGCGTCCGGTTAAACTTTGATAGTAGCTTTACTGGTAAAGACCGCCTCAGAGTTAGGTTACAAGCGAGAAACATCACTTCATTCAATACAGCAGTGACTGGTACTAACCAAACTCGTTTAGGGTTTGATGGCAATGAATCCAACAATGTCAGTGTATCAGCTCTGTTTTACCGTTTCCCTGTAGGCAACTCCACAACCTTCAACATCGCAACTGAAGGGTTGGAATACATTGATGAAGTACCTGTTCTCAGTCGGAACTTCGATTCTAGTGGTTCAGGTGCGCTATCTCGTTTTGGGCGTTATAACCCAATTTATCGAGCAGCAGAAGGGCCAGGTATCATCATTAATCAAAAGTTCAATGATGCTCTCACCTTAACTGCTGGTTACGTTGTGCCATCGGGTGTTGGTAATGACCCCGCTAACGGTAGAGGCATTTTTAATGGTAGTTACTCTGCATTAGGTCAACTGACCTTCCAACCAACCTCAGAATTAAGTTTGGCTTTTACTTATGTCAACGCCTATTATACTGATGGTAGCGGAGTTACTGGTAGCACTGGTACTAGTTTTGCCAACAACCCATTCAATGGGGCGCGAACTTCTGTAAATAACTATAGTGTGGCTGGAAATTACAAACTTAGTCCTAAGTTTACTATTACAGCTTGGGGCAGCTACGCCAATGCCCAAGCTGAGAATACAGCCGTTGCTAGGAGTAATGCAGAAATTTGGAACTGGGCCGTTCAGCTAGGCTTTCCTGATTTGGGTAGAGAAGGAAATTTTGGCGGTATTGTGTTTGGTGTGCCGCCTTACGTTGCTGACAATCAATTTGTAAATGCTAATAATCGTCGCCAAGACGATGATATTTCCTATCATTTAGAGGCTTTCTATAGATATAAGCTGAATGACAACATTGCTATTACACCAGGATTAATCACCATCTTGAATCCTGAAGGTAATAGCAACAACTCTAATATCTATGTGGGAGTAGTACGTACTACTTTTACTTTCTAACCCAACTTGCTTGTAGTCTTAAGCGATCGCTTGATGGCAAGTGTTCAGGCAGAAATTACTCAAAGACCTTGTTTCTTGCCCATCAATGGTTAATAGTGCTGAGTAAAAGGGCATGAGCAAGTTTTCTTAACCTTTGGATGTTCTAAATTTAACTTGCACAGTGCTTCGACGTAACCTATCCTTACCAAGATTAAGGGTTAATCCTTTACAGGTGATTAATATTGACAAAAATTGGTCAGATGAATTGACCTGTAATTCTGAATCTGGAATCCGAGGCTAATTAATGATTTCACATCAAATGCGGCAAATCTCTGGTGCAATTACTGCTATGCTTTTGGGTTGGGGAATTGGAATTGCGGTAGCAGATACCCCAAAAACACTAACAGTTTATTCAGGGCGGGATGAAGAAATCATGCGTCCCCTGATTGAGAAAGCGAAGAAAGATTTGGGGCTAAATATTGAAGTACGGTATGGTGATTCTACAGAATTAGTGATCGCTCTGATTGAAGAAGGCAAAAATAGCCGTGCTGATATCTTTTATGCTCAGGATGCTGGTTCTTTAGGAGCTATAACCAGAGAAGCAAGGACTTTACCTCTCCCTAACCAATTACTCAACAAAGTTGATCCGCAATTTCGTTCTTCTTCAGGGCAATGGGTTGGCATTTCTGGGAGAGCGCGCGTGATTGACTATAATACTAAGCTTGTCAAAACCAGTGAACTTCCCAAAAGTGTACTGCAACTGAGCGATCGCAAATGGCGCGGTAAAGTCGGCTGGGCCCCTACAAACGGTTCTTTTCTCTCCTTTGTAACTGCAATGCGACTGATGGAGGGCGATCAAAAAACCCTACAGTGGTTGAAAGCTATGAAAGCTAACGGTGTTAAAGCCTACCCTAAAAATAGTGCGATCGTAGAAGCTCTAGGAAAGGGAGAAATCGCTTTGGGATTAGTTAATAACTATTACCTGTATCGGTTTACCAAAACCAATCCCAATTTTCCAGTCGCTATCCATCATACAAAAGGTGATGCAGGAGCTTTGATTAATGTCGCAGGTTTAGCAGTCCTGAAAAGCACTGATCAAAAGAGTGATGCAGAAAAGTTTGTGGCTTATATGCTCAAACCTGAAACCCAACGATTCATCACCGAAAGTTTTTACGAATATCCACTAGTCACAGGTATTGCGGTAGGACAAAAGCAATTACCCCTCAAGCAATTGCAACCGCCCAATATTGATTTAAGTAAATTGTCGGATCTCAAAGGAACAATCTCATTAATTCAACAAGCCGATTTGTTGTAAATAGGCAGGAGGCAAGGGAACAAGAGGACTAATGGCTAAAGGTAGAAAAACTCATCCACCATTATTTTTGATAGTTACAGCTGGATTAATAGCTGTAGCAATCACTCTGCCTTTGACTTATTTAGTTATACGCATGGCTGGTGTTGGTGGAGAGGAATTATTGGCTTTGGTTTTGCGTCCTCGCACACTGATAGTTTTGTTTAATAGCGTTGGTTTGGCTGTAGCTACTACTATACTGACAACTGCGATCGCACTACCATTAGCATTTCTCACGCTGCGGACAGATTTACCTTGGCGGCGATTTTGGCTACTAATAACAACACTACCTTTAGCCATACCTGACTATGTGGGTAGTTTTGCTTTGATTGCTGCTTTTGGCCCGAAAGGTAGCTGGTTGCAACTCTGGCTAGAACCTTTGGGAGTGGAAGCAATACCTGAAATATATGGCTGGACTGGCGCAATTTTGGGGCTGACATTATTTTCCTATCCCTACTTACTGCTGAGTATCCAGGCTGGCTTGCAAGGCATCGATCCCAAAATGGAAGAAGCTGCTAGAAGTTTAGGTTGTAACCAAAGAGAAACTTTTTGGCGCATTACCTTACCTGCGTTACGCCCAGCGATCGTCGCGGGAGGATTGCTAGTGGCTCTCAATGCCTTACAGGATTTTGGCACAACTTCGGTGATGCGGTTTGAGACATTTACGCAAGCAATTTTTTTGCAATACCGATATACATTTGATCGCCATCAGGCGGCGGCGCTGGCTTTGATGCTGGTGAGTTTAGTATTGCTGTTGTTGTGGCTGGAATACAAAATGCGATCGCGGGCTGTTTACTATAGTCGCAGTAATAAGTCCCACCATTCGCCAGTATTGATTCATCTGGGAGTTTGGAAAATACCTGCCATCCTGTTTTGCTTCACCGTCACTAGCTTAGGTTTATTGTTGCCTCTGGCTGTAACTGTGTTCTGGCTGGTGCAAGGTTTAGCCAGCCCACAACCAGAGCAAATTTTTTCTGGTTTACAACTAACACAAATCGCCTGGAACTCAGCCTTAGCTTCGGGATTGGCAGCCCTAACTGCTACCTGTTGCGCTCTGCCAATAGCAATTTTAGCTGTGCGCTTTCCTAGTCGGATCACAACAGCGATCGAACGCTGTAGTTACATTGGCTTTGGTTTACCTGGTATTGTAGTTGCCTTTTCGCTAGTGTTTTGGGGAGCGAATTACCTGCCTTGGTTGTATCAAACCTTGCCTATGCTGATTTTTGCTTATTTAGTGTTGTTCCTTTCCCAGTCAGTGGGAACAGTCAGGGGTTCGCTGCTTCAGGTTAATCCTCAATTAGAAGAATCTGCCCAGAGTTTAAGGAGAAACCCTTGGCAAACCTTCAAAGAAATTACCCTACCACTAGTCACTCCGGGGGTTTTAGGAGGAGCTGCATTAGTTTTTCTGACGGCAATTAAAGAGTTACCTGTTACTTTGCTGTTAGCGCCCATTGGCTTTAATACCCTAGCTACCCAAATTTGGAAAGCAACGGAAAATGTCTCTTACAGTAAAGCGGCGGCGGCGGCATTAATCATGCTGGTAATTTCTATTAGTTCCACATTCTTGGTTTTGTTTCAAAATCGCTATCAAGAACTTGTCCCAGAAGTACGCCGCAGTTTGCAAAGGGAGGTGGATTGAGGGGAGGGAGTTAAACCAATTCGCAATTCGCAATTACTTAGTAAAAAGGCTCAACTACCGAGTAAAAAGGTTCAACTGCCGAGTAAAAAGGTTCAACTGTCGAGTAAAAAGGCTCAACTGTCGAGTAAAAAGGCTCAACTGTCGAGTAAAAAGGCTCAACTGTCGAGTAAAAAGGTTCAACTGTCGAGTAAAAAGGCTCAACTGTCGAGTAAAAAGGCTCAACTGTCGAGTTCAGAGGTGGTAATAAATACAAAACTCACCTTGACAGCACTATCCTTATCTCCCTCATTTCTTCCATCTCCCCCACTCCTTATTTTTAAAACGGAAGGATGACTCAATGGCTGCATCAGCAATTTTACGGTTAGAGAATGTAACCCTCAAATTTGCTCAAATGAATGCTCCGGCGGTGGCTGGGGTGAGTTTGACGTTAGCACCAGGAGATGTTCTGGGGTTATTGGGGCCTTCAGGGTGCGGGAAAACTACTCTCCTTAGAATTATTGCTGGGTTTGAGTCGCCACAGACGGGAACTGTAGAAATTGCTGGACAATTAGTAGCGGGTGATGGTCACTGGATACCGCCAGAGCAACGCAATTTTGGGATGCTGTTTCAAGATTATGCTTTGTTTCCACATTTAACGGTGGCTGAGAATATTAGCTTCGGTTTGCGGCGGATGAAAAAAAGCGATCGCCGCCAAGAAGTTGCAGAATTATTAACATTAGTCAGACTCCCAGGAATAGAAAAGCGCTACCCTCATGAATTATCTGGTGGGCAACAACAACGGGTAGCCCTTGCTCGTGCTTTAGCTCCTCAACCGAAACTTCTATTATTAGATGAACCCCTGAGCAATCTAGACTTACAAGTGCGGCTGAAATTGCGCGAGGAAGTGTTAGGAATTCTCAAAAATAAAGGTATATCAGGTATCTTTGTCACCCACGATCAACAAGAAGCCCTAGCGATCGCTGATCAATTAGCGGTGATGCGGCAAGGCAAATTTGAGCAAATAGACACACCAGAAGCGGTTTATACTCAGCCAGCGTCTCGCTTTGTAGCCGAATTTGTCACCCAAGCCAACTTTTTGCCAGCGCAGTTGCAAGGAAATTGCTGGGCAACCGAAATTGGATGTTTTGCCGTGGAAAGTAAGATTTTTCAAGACAAAGGAGATTTAATGATCCGCGAAGAGGACATTATTTTACACCCAGCTAGTGATGGTGCAATGAAGATTGAGACACGTTTCTTTTTAGGACACGAATATCGATATAGCTTGTATACTCCCTCTGGAAAACAGTTGTATGCACGAACACCAGCCAGCATAGTTTTACCCATTGGTACACAAGTAAATCTGTCAATAGCAAACACAGCCAACTTAAAGTTGTTCAACAATCAACAGTCAACAATCAATAATCAACAGTCAACAATCAACAATTAACAGGAAATATTATGAATTGGGAAATCGTTCTCGCTAGTTTTGCTAGCTCTTTAATTGAATTAGTCGAGATTCTCGGTATAGTCATCGTTGTCGGCAGGTTGGCGGGTTGGCGTAATGCCTTGGTTGGTTCAGGCGGTGGCATTGCCTTGACATTACTGCTATCTCTAGTCTTAGGAAAAAGTTTGACGCTGATCCCTGTAGATATTCTCAGAATTGTGGCAGGAGTTTTACTGCTACTTTTTGGGCAAAAGTGGACGCGATCTATAGTTAGGTATTATGCCGGTCTTCCCAAAAAGCGTAAAGGTGGCGGGGAAGATAGCCTGGAGGAGCAACTAGCAAAAGATGAGAATCAATCTGGCTGGAATTGGTTTGCTGTTGTCACCACTTTTAAGGGTGCGTTGCTGGATAGTGTAGAAGTAGCGATCGCGGTTGTGACTTTGGGTGCTGCCGAAGGTGAATGGCTAGAAGCAATTAGCGGCGCTGGTTTTGCAACATTTGGTTTAGCTGTGTTTGCCTTCTTATTCAGAGCGCCACTCCAGCAAGTACCCGTCAAACCGATGAAATTTGTGGCGGCAATGCTGCTGATGGGATTTGGTGTTTACTGGCTGGGTGCAGGATTGGATGTGGAATGGCCTGGTGGTCACTGGGCAATTATTTGGTTGCCTTTAGCTTGGGGTGTGGGTATGGCGATCGCCTCGGCAATTTGGCGCTGGCAAGTTAGTTTACAAAAACCAGAAGAAGCGATCGGTTAAGTGAAAACTACATTTTTAACATTTCGTCAATCCCAATTACTCTGAAAGTAACCTCACCTTACCCTGCTCTTAACTAGGAAATAGGAATATTGGCTGCGTAGGCAAGAAATTTTGATGTGTGAGAACAGCAAATGCTCAATTTCAAGCGTAAGCGATATCTCCTAATTAGCCTGCTGGTAGCAGTGGCGATTGTAGTAAGCAGTATACAAATAGTTACAGCCCGGCTTGCTACTAGCCGTGTTGGGAATCTACCTGAAGGTGGAGCATTACTACCCACAGGTCAGGTGATCACACCCGCAGCTGCCCCAGGCTCTACCTTTGCACCTCTAGCTACTGGTTTGCGTGCTGATAATAATGCTGATGCGGCTGAAGCTGTGACAACCACTCTCAGCCCCGATGGTAAAACTCTCCTGGTACTAACCAGTGGCTATAACCAGAACTTCAAAAATCAAAATACTGGTGCTAATCTTACCTATCCTGTTTTAGACCCATTAACTGCTAAACCCACTGGTACAACTACCCCTAAAGCTGAATGGGTGTTTGTCTTCGATGTCAGTAGTGGAAAGTTAGTTAAACGCCAACAAATTAATATTCCCAATACCTACAATGGTTTGGCGTGGGCAAAAGATGGCTCACGCTTTTATGTATCCGGTGGTATTGACGATCGCGTTTATGTTTATGCCTCTAACGGTAGCCAATACGTACCCAATGCACCGTTTATTCTCTTAGGTCACAACTCTAACCAAACTGCCCCTTTCCCTATTTACGATGGTGGTTTGTTGAAGGGTACACCTGCTAGTGCTGCCGCTACAGGTGCAGTTGCCGCAGGTCTGGATGTCAGTCAAGATGGCAATACTTTGATAGCTGCTAATTTTGAGAATGACTCCATCTCAGTTGTTGATGCTGCTAACCGTCAGGTACTCCAAGAAATAAAGTTTTTTAGACCAGGCGATAAGATAGCAACTGGGGAATTTCCTTTTGATGTTGCTCTCAAGAGTACAAATAATGGTACAGCCGACAAAGTTTTCGTGAGTAGTCAGCGCGATAACGAAGTAGTAGCTGTTAACATTGCTTCTAAGGGAATTACCCGCATACCTGTAGGTAGCCAACCCAACAAAATCCTACTTTCTGCTGACCAAAATAAACTATATGTAGCTAACGGTAATAGTGACTCAATTTCAGTCATCGATACCAATAGCGATCGCGTTGTTCAGACTATATCTCTGTCTCGACCCAACGATCGATACAAAGGAGCAAATCCCAATTCTGTGGCTCTCAGTCCAGACCAACGTATACTTTACACTACATTAGGTGGTGAAAATGCTGTTGCTGTTGTGGATTTGGGTTCTGGTCGGTTAACTGGACGCATCCCCACTGGCTGGTATCCTAATTCTGTTACTGTCAGTAAAGATGGTAAAAAGCTGTTTGTTGTTAACGCCAAGAGCAATTCCGGCCCCAACCCTTCCAATAACCGCACCACACCCGCAGGACTTGCCCGCAACACTAGCTTTAGAAACGAGTACAACTGGGCTTTAGAAAAAGCTGGCATTGCAGTTATTCCAGTTCCTCAAGGTGGAACTTTAGCTTCACTGTCACAGCAGGTAGATAGAAACAACGGTTTTGATAATCGCCGTCCTGACCGGACAATGAGGTTTTTGCAAGGGAAAATTAAGAACGTTATTTATGTGGTGAAAGAAAACCGCACCTACGACCAAGTTCTGGGTGATTTACCTGTTGGTAACGGCGACCCTGCATTAACTTTATTTCCAGAACCGATTTCACCTAACCATCACAAGCTAGCTCTAGATTTTGTCACCTTTGATAACTTCTACGATTCTGGTGAATCTAGTGGTGTGGGTTGGAACTGGTCTACTTACGGACGGAGTACTGATTACACAGAAAAAACCCAATCGGTACTTTATGGTAATGCTGGATTTAACGGTCTGACCTACGATTATGAAGGTCTTAACCGTAATATCAATATTGCTCTACCACAAACTAACTCTAACGCTTCCCAATTTAATACACGGGTAACAGGAGTGTTTGATGGCTCCGGTAAATCTGCGATTTTACCTGGAAATCAGGATGTCAACGCTCCCGCAGGCGATGGTGAACTATCACCAAATGCTGTTGGTGGTTATCTTTGGGATGCTGCTTTGCGTGCTGGTAAGACTGTACGTAATTACGGTTTCTACGTTGATGGTAACTACAGCACTAGTCAAGCAGACCCCACAAAACCCGATCCCAGCAACCCACTTTACATTCCCATTTCCCCAACTCCTGCGGCTGATAACATCCCTCAAGCTGTAGCAGCAAAAACCGTATTGTTGGATAAAACCGACACTTATTTCCGGGGATATGACCAGAAAGAACCAGATATCTATCTCTACAACGAATTTGCCCGTGATATTGATAGCTATCTGGCGAGAAATACACTGCCTAACTTGACAATGGTACGTCTACCTCACGACCACTTTGGCGATTTTGCCAATGCTGTAGCAGGGGTGAATACTGTTCCACTGCAAATGGCTGATAACGATTATGCTGTCGGCTTGTTGGTAGAGAAAATTTCCAAGTCTCCTGTGTGGAAAGAGACTGCGATCGTTATTGTAGAAGATGATTGCCAAAACGGTCCTGACCATGTTGATAGTCATCGCTCAGTAGCCTATATTATTTCGCCTTACACTAAGCGAAAGGTCGTAGTCAGCACTAACTACAACACTGTTAGCCTGGTGCGGACAATGGAAGATTTACTGAACATTGGTTATTTAGGAATCACTGATGCCAATGCCAAACCAATGTCAGATGCATTCACTAGAGAACCAAACTTTAGCCCCTATAAAGCTGTCGTTCCAGGTAACTTGTGTGCTGATCCTGTAGATCCCAAACTAGTACCAGCTTGCCAAGACAAGAATGTAGAAAAGACAGCAGCTATTCCCTCTCTGCGTAACAAACAGTGGTGGGCGCAAGCAACCCAAGACTTTAACTTTGAAGTTGAAGATAAGTTAGATCCTGAGAAATTCAACCGCGTACTTTGGGCCGGCATTCAAGGCGACAAAGTGCCTTATCCAACAGAGCGTAGCAATGCCGATCTTCGCCAAAATCGCGCGCAGCTACTCGGTAAATTGAGTTTGAGTACAGATAATCTCTCTGCTCAAGCAAACTAATCAGATCAGGCTTGATTCTCCTTAACCTCCTTTTAAAGGAGGCTAGGGAAGCATAGACAATTAGCAATTATATCAAGCCTAATTACATATTTTACGTGAACATTGCTTGTAGAAAATTACCTTGAGGAAAGTTGAGATGAAATTGGTTTCGCAATTGACACTTGCTACTAGTTGTGCCCTAATTTTTGCTGCTACAGGAGCTAATTCTGCATCTGCTGCAATTATTAATTACGCCTTCAGTGTTGATAGTTTTATAACTAAGGGAGAAGGCTTTTTTAGCTACGATGACTCAACTTTTAGTGAGGATAATATTCCGGTAGCAATAGTTAACTTACTAAATTTTCAATTCGATAACGATCCTAACATTTACACCGAAAAGGATGATACTGAATATCCAGGATATCCCATTGTATTTCCAACCACATTCTTAACAGGTATCGAATCTGTTGGATTGCAATATATCTTCCCCGATAAAGCTAATCCTTCAAGCTCAATCACATACGACATTAATGGATATGATTTTGCAATTACTTCTGCCGAGAATATCCAAATTGGCTCAGGTAAAGTTACTTATAGGCAAGTTCCTGAGCCTACAATCTTAGGTGGCAGTTTCATTGCTTGCAGCATTGGCTGGTTCATGAAGAAAAAGTTAACATTAGACAAAAAGGTTAAAGCTTAATCTAAAGTTTGGTTTAACAAAGTAGGGAATATTGTCATTTGTAAAGCATATTCCCTAACTACAAAGACTGTATTGGAAAAACTAGCGAAATTATCCAAGAAGGCAGGAGGCAGATAGCGAAGCGGCAGCGAGTCTTGGAGACGCATTCGCGCTCGCTATCTGTCTCCTTCAAAGGTATCTTTCTGTGCGCGATCGCAAAAGTTTTCAGTCTACTGAATCTAGATGCTGCTGAACGGATGTTGGATAAGCTTCTTTCTGCCTCACCGTCAGGAGAGTGTTGATATAGCATCATTCATGCCTATTCTCTTTTCTTGGTAAAGCCATTAATTTACTAACATAATTAAAGAAGTGCAATGGTAGGTCAAAGCAATTCAAATTATTTCCTCGTAATCAACCCCCTAGATTGCTCCACCAAGCGAATAAACTCACCTCGATAGCCCTCCTGGTCTTCTCCCTTCCCTTGAGTTGCCAATTCCATTACCAAATCATAATTAGCATTCTCCTTATACTCAGAGTCACGCAGCACCATCCCAAAGGTCGCCACCGCCGCAGCAAATCTCAGGTTGGTGGAGGGGTCGGCTCTCAAATCATCATCTTGGATGGTTTGGGTAATTAGTTGACTGGTGTTGTCCTGGGGCAACTTATAGCGCAGTTTTACCTGCATCAATTCATTGCCGCCAGCATCCGCGACAGTTTCAGCAGAACGCTGAAACCGCAATGGGTCTAATGTAGGCAGTTTCACATCGCTCTTCATGCCAGTGGGAATTATTTCATAAAGCGCTGTCACAGAATGACCAGCCCCAATATCACCTGCATCTTTCTTATCGTCATTGAAATCCTGGTTTTGCAGCAAGCGGTTTTCGTAACCAATCAAGCGATATGCCTGAACTTTCGCTGGATTAAACTCCACTTGAATTTTCACATCCTTGGCAATGGTAAACAGAGTTCCCCTCAAATCGTTAACTAAGAGCCTGTCAAGAAACAACTTTTACAATTTATTATCTAGAAAGCTTACTGAGAAGGCATTTCTAGCTCAAAAGAGGCAAGGTTGTTACATGACAAGCTCTAAAACCTTTTTGGCTTCCAATAGGGTATCTATGTAAGCGTAGTTGCCGTTACCCTTATCAGCCAGTTGCTCCATTTTTCCGTCCTTATAGTTGCCAGTACCAAATCCCAACACCGTCAGGAAAATTCCCTGATCTCGCTTCTGTTCAATTAATCGCGTCAGGTCGGCATCACTGGAAACCCCGATATTAAAATCTCCATCGGTAGCTAGAATTACTCTATTATTACCAGACTTAAGGAAGCTTTGTTTAGCTATCTTGTAGGCCAGTTCAATGCCCTGACCGCCAGCAGTGGAGCCTCCAGCCTCTAAGCGGTCAATCGCCGCCAGAATTATTGATTTCTGACTACCAGGAGTAGCAGGTAATACTAATCCAGCATTGCCAGCATAAACTACCAAACTTACCCGGTCTTCAGGACGTAGTTTATTTACCAGCAATTTCAGGGACTGTTGCACCAACGGTAATTTGTTGGGGTCATCCATAGAACCGGAGACATCAATCAGAAATACTAAGTTGCTGGGTGGTAAGGTTTCACTCTCTAAGCGTTTACCTTGCAAACCCACCTGTACCAGCTTGTGTTGAGGATTCCAGGGAGCAGCAGCAACTTCAGTGGTGACAGAAAAAGGGCGATTGTCTTTTGGTTGGGGATAATTGTAGGTAAAATAGTTGATTAGTTCTTCAATTCGCACTGCATCCTTGGGTGGTAATTCTCCTTGAGTAATAAAGCGTCGCACGTTGCTGTAAGCTGCTGTATCTGCATCAATGGAAAAGGTGGAAAGGGGGTCATTACCGACGCGATGAAAGGGATTATCCTCAATTCGGTTGTAGTTTTCTGTATTAAATCTTCTACCTGTTTGTGGCTCTGGGGCAACCCCTCCCCTAATTCCACCAGCTTGGGTTTTAGGTATGTACGCACGGTTAACAACTTGATTCTGCACAGATGAGCCAGACGAAATACTAAGGGATGGAGCCGTAGGTAAGGGTTGAGTCTTTCGGGTAGACTCGTCTTGAGTACGTTCTCTGGGAGCCTGAGTAGGAGTAGAATCTTGCAATTCATCTATCTGACTTCTTAGGGTTGCTAACTCCGGTGCGAATTCGGACTGCAAGCGTTGCAAAGTTTTCATATCCGCTTCGGTAACTATCTTAGGGTCAGTTGCTATTAGCTCATTGCTCCGATTCACACAGGTATTCAAGACTGTGGCAAACTCAGTCCGGGTTATCGCAACTGTACCAAAGTTTTGAACGGAGACGACACAACTATACTTTTGTATAAATGCCTGGAGTGCTTGGTAGTCAGGATGATTAGGTAGAATGGAGGTTGTTGGTGTAGAACTCTTAGGAGTCTGATTGACTGGAACCGCAACCGTACCAGACTGACGTAATGCAATTCCTACTGACGGTATCAATAACAACAGTGCTACAATACTGACTCGCTGCCACATTTTGGACGGAATCGGGTAAGACATGGCTAAATCCTCACACTAAATTTGTGTATTGGCTCAAAACCTCGTGGGATGTGTGGAAGCTTTGTCTCTTTAGACTAGTAGTTCGCCAAGTGAACTTGGCGGGGTAAAGGGGAAGGGGGAAGGGGGAAGGGGTAAAAGGTTTAAATCCCTTACCCTTTACCCAGTTCTCACTTAGCATTTTTGGGCTGGCAGACTACTAGGGTTGCTGACATTTGAAGTTTCCACTTACCTAGAATAGTCTTGAGTAGCCTGGGATTTCATAACCGTTGCAGTTTTGGTAACTGTAGTTGATCGAATCCCTTTGCACACATGGCACTGCCTCAAAATTTACGTGCTGGCAGACGCGATTTTAAC
This sequence comes from Nostoc sp., assembly GCF_036917775.1. Taxonomy (GTDB): domain Bacteria; phylum Cyanobacteriota; class Cyanobacteriia; order Cyanobacteriales; family Nostocaceae; genus Nostoc. The sequence goes on along the minus strand of NZ_JBALEQ010000035.1, from coordinate 11,307 downwards.
AAATTCTCGCCCCTGGTCATCAGCGACTATTTCCCCAGGCGTTGCCAATATCGCTTCAAGTGCGACAATCTTTTTAATTAAGCGTCCCCCGTCATCTTGCTCAACCAATTCTGGGGTTATGCTCATGCCATAAGTGTCTTGTATGAATTCTTGATTAAATCGAAAAAACTGTCCAGTCTTAGTACAATTTGATTAGACATAGGTAAGCGTGATCTTCCATGACTCCAGCAACCGATATTCGTAGAAGAGCGATCGAACTGATTGAGCAGTTGTCAGAAGAGCGGTTAACTGCGGTAGTTCAATTATTAGAGTTTCTGTCTGAACCCTCTAAGTTTGCTGTATCCAATCCGATTGAGTTAGCCCTGGTTGAAGTCATCCAACGTCGTCTGGCTCCGAATGAGCAGAAACGATTAGAAGAATTACGCAAACGCGGTGAGTGGGGAGAACTCACCGACATGGAACATGAAGAATTGATTACTTATGAGGATCAGCTAGAACATTGGAGGGTAGAACGTCTGGAAGCTCTTATGGAATTAGCAAGGCTAAGGAATATGGATTTGCTGACCTTGAATCGTCAATTTGTCTCGGAATCTCAGTTATTCCATGCCGTTTGAATCTGAGAGAGTATCTGCTGCAATGCGACGAACAGTAGCCAGTAGAGCCAAAAATCTCTGTGAATATTGCCGATGTCCAGAAGAATTTTCTCCTGACAGCTTCACTATAGAACACATCAAACCCCGTCAGGCAGGTGGAGAAACGATTGTAGAAAATTTAGCTTGGTCGTGTTATGGCTGCAATGGTCGAAAGCATACCAAAACCAGCCATTGCGATCCAGAAACAAAACTTGAGGTTGCACTGTTTCATCCTCGTCAGCAGCTTTGGTCAGAGCATTTTAGCTGGAACGATGATTTATACACAGGTTATTGGTAAAACTTCCTGTGGTCGAGCAACAGTGTCAGCTCTGCAATTAAATCGGGTTGGAGTCGTTAACTTGCGTCGCCTTTTGACCTCGGCGGGACTGCATCCACCGCCATAAATATGTTGGTAGTGGTAAATATCTAGCTCGCCAGCCGCAAACAGAGGCTAAAAATGCTTTTAAAAACCTCTTAGTAAGAAACTTTAGAACTTAGGTTTTTACTTGGGTTGCCACAATGGAGTTATATCAAGGTTTTCAGCAGCAGAGACGGTATTTCTAACCTACATTGGTACGGTTTACACCCCTTCAGCTTTTGTAAAGTCATCGTAACATTTATTTATATAAAACAATATTTGCTTAATTTAGCAAACTCAAATAAAAGCTATGAACCAACCCATTGAATTATCTTTAGAACAAGAATTTAGCCTGAGAACTTTTTCTGATCAAGTGGAGCAAATGTCCCGTGAACAAGCTCAAGAGTTTTTGCAGATGCTGTATAAGCAGATGATGATAAGGGAAAAGACTTACCAGGAATTGCTCAAACATCAGTGGGAAGTTGGTTCAGGTTCAATCTTGGGCTAAAACAAACCTTGCTTCCGTTAATTTAAGGGACTCAGAAGATAACGAACAGACAATTGTTCTTTTCAATGGCTTGGCAATAGAGATTATTTGCTCCAAACTGGGAAACTGAACAATAACAGACTCACATTTGCGGTTTTGATGGAACAATGAACTACTTTAACCTACACAGCTTCTAGCCAATCGCACACCACAGACGTACACCCGCGATCCATTGTTAACCCAAACCTGCCATTGCCCTAAGCAGCCCTTCCAGTAAGGCTCACCATCAGCAACGCCGATTGCATCACCAAGCTGGGAAACCAAATGTTGGTGGAACTGTCCAACACTGTCGAGTCCAAGGCGCATTTTCCGCTTCAGCCCATTAAGCCAAGGACTTCAGGATTTTCCTGGGTAAATGTTTGGGGAATTAAGATGCACTAGTACTGCAAGGCGGAATTAAAAATTAAAAATTAATACAGCGCAAGCGTTTCATTGGTTTGAAATGGTTGGTTTATTTCCTCTGTGTTGTACTAGTAATTTAAAGGTGTAATTTTTCCAGATAATAAATCAAAAAAGGCTTGCGTTTTAATTTTTTCATCCTTAGATATAGGCTTGTTATTACTTTGATTATACATCTGTTGTTTTTTTAGGTGTTCCTCTCTTTTTGAGAAGGTATATTTATCGCAGAACTTAAGACTATTGAAGGTATCTAGATTAGTAGGTAGTTTGGGTAAAAGTTCTACAAAATCTTTTTTCCTCACAAGAATAAGGCTTTCATCATAATAAGGTTTATCCGAATTTCTCTTTCGACCCCAGAAGTCATTGTAACTTGTTCGCTCTATATCATAATAGCCTTTTTCAACAGGGCAGGCTACATATTCACCTAAATCAATAAAAACTGGAACATCAGGATTAACAACAATACTAATCGGTAATGATAGTGTTTTTCTGATTACACTAATCTGAGAATATCCTACTAACTCAAAGTAAATATTACTATCCATATCCACAACATAAATCGGTTGTTCGTCTTGCTCTCTTAACTGATTTTCCCATCCACTATGTACACAATTATTACTAGCATTGACTACCCAAATTAATTTGGAATTATTACTAGTGTAAAATACCTCTCTTTGTTTAATTTCCTCTACACTTAAGTTGGAATGTTGAAATTCAACGATTAAATTATTTATTTTAATGTCTGCACGATGCTTAATTCCATCTTTCTGTAGTACTACTTCTCGAAATTCTAAAGGAAATAAACTCTGCCATTCTAAATGCCAAGCTGTCATTTCATACCATTGATCGCATTCTATAAGAGACTTATGTGACCAATGATGAACTTTTATCTTCCCGCACTTAGCTATTACCTTTCCGTTGCAGCAGGGGCAAGTAGCCTTGATGTTAGGCTTTGGTAGTACTTTATTTCCTAACTCATCTATAGCGTAAAACATAAATATCCCTGCTTTTTCATACAGTTCACCTCATCCACTCAACCCAATCAGGTGCGATCCCGGCCAACTCCCAAAACATCTGCGGTTCCAACTCTTCAAACGCCAGCATCACCCCCAACGCTGCTCACTGGTGAGGCGAGAGAGAAATTCTTTGACAGCTTCCACACCAGACTCTAGCCGTTCCATGAACCCAGCAGCGTAAGATTTGACCTGCTGCCATCAAGAACCACTGGGGTTTTCCTGTCAATCTCTGCAATTAATTGGATAAGCTTTGTGAGAGCATGACCTACGCCGCCACCAACCAATCGCACACTACAGACGTACACCCCGTGGCAAAGTTAACCCAAACCTGCCACTGCCCCAAATACCCATTCCAGTAAGGCTCCCCATCAGCAACGCCGACAGCCTCGCCAACCTTGGAGATTAACTCGTTGATTAACTCTTTGTAGGAAGAGCCAATACTGTCCAAGCCTTGCTGCAATTTCAGCTTCAGCCCCTTCCATCTTTGGGTAACAGGACTTTCCACTGACGTGAGTGTTTGAGGAATATCCTGGGATTGGGTGTCAATGACTGGTGTAATTGTACTTATATTATTGCTGACTGACACCAACTCATTTTGAAATAATTCATCTCGATTTAACCACTGCCCGAAAATCGAATCACGCTGATCGTTAGGGGCAACAAACTGGTAAACGCACTCCCGGTTTTCACGCTTACCCAACCGACCAACGTAATCTAACTTCAAATCAATCTTCGCAAGTAGTTTCTGTGCGATCGCTATGGGAGTAAATTTTTCCGAAATGGTGACGTTTAAACAAGTTTTGATGAGATACCGATTCTTCATCGCCGCCTTCTTCAACTCCTGCATTGCCTCGTCAGAAGAGCGTAACCGAACGCCTGGCGTAAGCAACTGCAACAACTTCAGTCTCTCCAATAATAAGACAGCCGGCAACATCTGCCCCTTGTTAAAATCCGGTTTCCAAATCGAATTCTGCCCCAATTCTAATTGCGCCTTAGCCCGTTTCGCATCACGGTTCGTCAAAAACTCTCGTCCCAGTGTCAAATAATAGTGCATCCGCAGTTGAGGATACCAGCCGTCGTCATCTTTCTCGACCAAATCAGGGTTTACGTCAATTTCATAGCGACGGGATAATTCGGCTTTGCGTTGCTGGTGTCGCTCGGTTTTCGTTTTCGCCCTTGTGTCTTGCAGCTTCTTGAGTTCGGCATCAGAGATGGTTGGAGAATCCGCGATCGCTTGACACTCAGCAGCATACAATTCCTGACTTGCCGCCTTAACCGACTCGATTACAGCCCCACTCTCATCATCGTCAGCATCCTCGGCATCAATAATGGTGTACCCATCCTCGACTAAACCCGCAAGAACAGACTCTCGATAGCGCCGCATTTCTACGTTGATGACAGAACCACGCTTACCCCAAGTCTGCAATGACTCCGGCTGAAAATTCTGGTCAACGTAGCTGTAATCATCATTATCCGCCGCCGACAACAGCGCAATATTGGCTTGTGTTGCGACGTGTTGACTTCTGAGCAATCCTCCTATCGTTGTGGAACCATTGCCCACAACCGACATTCCCCACTCTCTGACCCAAATGTGACGGTCAACAGTTTCCCTAACCCTTGCCAACATCTGACGCACGGAGTTAACCGGCTGCACCCCCTGAAAAATCCCCCATACACCATCAAAATGTCCTCGAATGTCGATGCTGACCCCAGTTTCTAAACTTGGAGAAGCGATAACCAAATCATACTGGGTCAGAATCTCGTTCAAGTGAGCGATACAACCAAACGCAGCATGAGAGGGGTCTGCAACAGATTCGCTGTCTATTCTCAGAATTCGCAATTCTGGGTATTTCCGGCGAAAACGTTCCTCCAAAGCTTGGGTTCCCCATTTTGACTTGGCTTTCTGAGCAGAGCAACAGAGTAAATAATGCCCCTCTTTGGCAATAGCTTTGTCCAATGCCGCAATCAAATTCTTCGGGTTACTGCCAGAGTAGTTGTAACAGTTGCCAGCTACATGCCGATAATTGTTGACGATTACAAACGGGTTGACACGATATTCCCCAGCGAGTGATAAAACATACTTCACATCAGTATCTGACACATCGGCACTTGAGAGATAAATCTTTCCCTGACTGCTGCCCAAAACATTCTGTACCAGTTGTTTGAGGTTTTTGAGAACGGATACCCGACGTTTAGCAACCTCCGTACCAGAGTTGAGCAAATGCCAGAATACTTGGTCGCACTCGTCAATAATAATCACATCATTTGACCAGTCATTGGGGTTGAATCGCGCTTGACTTTCTTGATGTAGCGAATCAACGCACACCCCGTATCCTAATAATGTGCCTGTTTCGGAAGTGTGGACTTCGGTAACATAGTTAACACCAAACCGATTACATAGTGCTTCACCCAATTGGATACGATGGGTAATTATTAATACCCGTCTCTCTTGGTCGTGTGCTTTTGCCACCTCGGTTGCCAGCCATTCGGTTTTACCTGTTCCTTTGGGAGCTTTGAGGATAATCAGTTTTTCGCCTTCGGGTACGAGAAGTTGTCCGAGGAATCTTTGGTTGAGTGCGATCGCTGGAGGATAAGTCAGCAAAGTAAACAGCTTAATCTCCCACAATTCCAATGCAACAGCTGTGTTGTAGAGCGCATCAAATGCCGACTGCCCTTTGGCAACGATAAAATCATCAACCCCTTTCTCTGCCCCGAATGGTAAATCAATCACCCGCAGCGAACAGCCCTCATTTACCAGCAGCCGTCCCATGCGACTGATAGCGGTTCTGACTCGCTGGACTGTCTCAGATTTATTGTCCTGGTCAAAGCAAATATTAACCTGTCTCCCCTGTGTTGCAAAATGTTTCAAGTCGGGAATGAGGTTTGGCTTCCCGATGGCAGTACCGTACTCATCTTGGGGTGTGCGGTATCCAGCGTTTACTCCCGGAATAGCGATCGCTGCATAACCAGCAGTCAGTAATGCCCCCGCTTTCTTGACACCTTCCACGATTGTCACTGGTACATTATGCTTCCATACCCAGTGCCAGAAACCGCCAGGGTGCTGCAAGTCTTCTTCGGTGATGGGAATGCCACTACGGTTAGAGACTTTCACCCAAATACGATTCGGGACTAAGAGGAAGAAAGCGCGTGTCTCTTCTCGAAATGGATGCTCGTACTTGATGAACTTGTGGATCTTCTGGCGATCTCTTCGGGGATGGTCGGGTTTGAAACAGCCCCACATCATCAGAACGTAGTTGTTGAGAGGGTCAACGCCATTGCACCACCAGCCGCCTAACTCAATGTGCTGGTATTTTTTCAAGTCCCTGTCTCTGAGCCGCCCATCGTTGCGACGGGAGATTTTGGGACTGTAGAGCAAGTATTCGTAAGGTAAACTCCCAGAGAGGGAACGCACATTCAGAGCAATGATTTCTTCGTCAACGCCACTATTTAACCATTCTTGTTGATGTTTAGCTTGAGAATCGGTTTCGATTATATTCATATCCCCTCCAGTATTTTGAAGCAATGCAAAGCTTGGGGTATTGAGTCATACCGCCTTTTAGGTGAGTTACGTAGACACGAGTTAAAGAAGCGTGGTTTTAAGAGAAGCAATCAACAGGACTTGTATTGGTAGTTGTTTTTTTCGTCCTGCTGACTGCTTTTTAACCAGATTAAGTAGTACTAATGAACTAAGGAACTGTCATTTTACATAATCACTGGCTTTGTCAGAATCATCTCCCACCTCCGGTATGTGGTCGGAAGGTGAGATTGATTCGGGTGCTAACCACTTTGTTGGTCTTAGGAACCTGATGCAGATGTGTAGACTGACAGCCTGGGTGCATCACAAGTAGACTGCCGTGTTCCAACCAGAAATCTGTTGCTTTGCCATTTCTCGGTTTGATTTGAAATTTGCGACATGAACCCAGGCTTACCGATGCGATTGCAGGGTTAGATCCCATCGATGCTTCATTGTCGGAATGCCACCCGATTGAATCAGTCCCCGTGCGGTATTGATTGCCGATGACAATGCGGAACTTATAACCAGTTAATGCAGTTATGCGATCGCGCAAGTTAGCCAGATTGTCTGTCCAAGTCAGGGGTTTCAAAAACACGCTGTTGGAATAGAGGTAATCGCAGCCGTAGTCCCCGTAAATGCACTCCAGGCGGGGGACAGGCATTGTTTTACCCATGATTCTGATTTGATTCTGTTGCCACTCCAGTTTCAAGGAGTGTTGGTAAAGTTCGTTTGCCTGTTCAAGGTTTAAGAAATCGGGATAGTAAGTAATGGGTAAAACTGGGGTTGATTCAGCGAATAAATTTAGTTGTTGCATGGTAGTTTTCTGCAATTAAAAACGTGTGCTGAAGCAGTTGTTTTTAGTTTTAGTTGCTGGAGAATACTTCACGTTTCTTGAGATACTTGCTCCCAATACTCAATGACAAAATCATGGGCTTGCTGTAACACTTGAGGGAGTAAAAATAAGGGGACTTCCCAAGCCGCAATCACACTACCAGCAAAACATTCTGCAAGTTCAATCCGAATACATTCTGGTAAATTGCTCTCTAAAAACTTGAGTGAATGATCCTCGTTTTCTGGTAGTTGAACAAAAAAATAATCGTCGTGCATGATATCAGCAACAAGACCATATTTTTCTGCCAAGGTTTTTCGTAGAGTGTTCATAATGAAAGGTTGATTTAGGTAGGGAATTATTGAGAAATGACTTTTACTATTTCGGGCAACCACCGCAGTTGAAAAACAGTTTGGTTTGAAGATTTGGCGACTGCGGGAACCATGCGACCCCATTGCTTACCAGATTCAGTAGGACGATAGGGAATTTTCTTGTCATCAGTTCTGTATTGCAGTCCCGAATTTAGTAAGCAGTGGTTAACTGCCCGTGCAGACATTCCTACTACCTCACCGATTTGTGTTGGGTTGAGAAATACGTCCTCTGCAACATTCGTTTGAGCGATGGCAGTTTTTAGTTCATCTGCTGCGGGTTTGAGTGCGGGATTAACTCTGGTCGCGGCATTAACTGCTAACTGAGCGGTGAGGGATTTGTCTAGTCCTGCAAATTCCCCCAACATCATTGCCAACTGTGCAGCTTCATGGGACGGAGCTAATGTATGTGGTGGTTCTTGCTGTAATACTTGCTCTACTTGGGTTGAGAGCATCACTTTCATTAAAGTTCTATTAGCCCAGATGCGGAATTCGACAGAAACCCATCGAGCTAAATCAATGGCGATTTCTGGGTGAATCCAAGTGCTTTGCTCACTTCCGTATCCCTGGATATCTATCACCAATAACGATATGAGGATCTTCATATCGTTAGAAAGTGCTTGCAAATACTGCTTTGTAGACTTGAGCTTTGTGTAATCAGCTAAGAATTTCCCGTTAGCTTTGCACATTTGACTTGCATTCACGTAGCCCTTGGGTACAGCATATTTACCTATTTCCCCATCTTGAGGCATTTGATTAATTTCTGAGTCGTGCCAAAAATGTGTCAACATGATTCATTCCCTGGGTATTGAACAAATAATTGATTCAGGCATTCACACGCACCAAACTTTTCTCACCAACTAATGAGAAACGATTCGATATAGTTGGTGTATTAATTAACGTTGGCGACATCAATTCAACAAGGTAAAACCAAGAATTATGCACCAGCGCTATCCCTAGAATCAGCCGTTGTTTTGTTCCCTTGTCGTGAGAGCAGAGGATCACTCTTTCACCCAGAACAAAAGTAGGTTTTGGCACAGTAATGGCTTCTAATTCTCCAGTGCCGATGATTTGGTTCTGTGTAGCGTGGAGTATTTCTTTTCCGCAATCAATTGAATAAATCCAACATTCGTGTTTCCATTGCATCCCACAGCAATAGCCGAATGTTCTCGTGGTTCTGAGGTATACCCTCTCCAATAAATTAACTGCAACAGGTGGAATTGTTTGTCCCCAAGGTGGAGAGATATACCAACTGGTTTTCAGTGCGTTAATGTGGTCAATCATGCTTGTCTCCCAACAGTATTGAAGAATGTTCTTTGACAATTCGAGCGCTGATAGATTCAAAGTCCACTTGAAAGATGTTCATATCTGTGGACATTTCTCCAGTGTTGTAGCGGTCTACTATGTGCTGTTTAATTGCGGATTGGTTCAGCCCATCAGGGATATCGATGTGTGCTTCACTGATGATTTTTTCGACTACTGTGACAATGACTTTCATGGCTAATTCCTATCTGATTAATTGAGGATTCAGAAGTAAAATTATTCTGAACCCTGACTTCTGATTTACACTGCCCCAGTCTTTACTGCTTGCAACTGTTGCATCCATGCGTTGATTGCCGTTAATTCATCAGCACCATTACCAACAGCATCAACAACCTGCTTTTGATACAAAGATTCGGCATGATTTGGATACTCGCACTTGTCTGCTGCCCAAGCTAAACACATTGTTTTTACCAGTTCATTAATCTTGCTGATATCAAGTAAACTTGGGCGGTCAACATCCTGAAATTGCAACCACTCTTTGACTAAATCAAGGGGATAATCAAGCAAAGTGCGAATGTTTTTGATTCGTAAATCTTGAGGATGTACTGGTTGAGGTACTACGCTAAGTTTTGGTGTGGATAGAATAGTTGAGGATGTGCCACCTAAGCGGGATTGAATGTCACGAATGATAGTTGCCCAATCCAAATCTCTACTCCATTCTCTGTAAATCTTGGTTTTGCTTGCAGCATCGTAAAGATTACAAAAAACCGTGTTCTCGTCGCCAGCAGTAGCAACGATAATCAGTGGTTTGGAGAAATCTTGGATTAATGAGGCAGCTAAAAGGAAGCTTTTAGCAAAATTGGTTTCAATGCCAGTTCTCACTACATAAAGTTCATCGGCACTGACAACAATATCGAGTTTGAGATTGTCCTTGCCTTTAAATTCTTTAGTGGTCAATCGCAGTTCTGATAAGTATCCAGTTAATGCTCTTTGAGTAACAGGTATTTTCTTATCCTGACTGATATTAACCTTGTACCAAACGAATGATTCCCCGTCTACTTCCCCCTGATTGACAAATAAATAGATGGGTTCGGGAGGGTTGCATAAACCTAGTTTGATTTCAGTAGTCATGTTTAACCTCGGTTAATGTTTCATTGATTAGTGTTTCGTGTGCAATAATGGGAATTCTGTAGCGGAAGAGAAACTTCCGTGCGTTCACCTGAAGTAATGGCATTCCTTTAGGTGAACGCTTTTGTACTAATTAGAAAGTTCTTGATTCCGCTCTAGCTCCCATTGCAGATAGGTGAGTGCAGTGCTAGCATCGCCAATGTTTAAATCAGGTTGATATCCCGACTCCAGTAGTTGTTTGTAATCTGGGTGCGTAGCAATAAGAGATGTCAGAGTTTGGGCTTGTTCAACTAATCGGTGCAGATTTGGGTTAGACATTTCTATGCCAAGCCTGGAACATAAATCTTCTGCTTTCACACCCCTGATTCCTGGCTCAATCTCGGTTTCTAACTCTTCAAGTAGAGATTGGAAATTCGGGTGTTCATCGTTAATTTCAATCTCAAATAAATCTGCACACTTTGTAACAGTAGTTGCCCAATCGGGTAAAGTCTGTGCAATGGTCTTCGCGTAAAGTTTCATAATTGGTTCCTCTCTGATTAAGAGCTAAAAATCCTTGGCAATCTCCAACAAAAAGCCGCGTCCAGTGTTCTGTACTTGCACCAGTTCTTTATCCAGCAGAGTTTGAATAACTGAATCGGAGAATTGGAATTGCAAACGGTGCAGAGGAACACAACCACCGCAAAGTCGAATCGAACGCAGCAAATGATTTGCTCTACGCTCAAAGTCGTTGTTTGCTTCCTTAGCCATTGTTTGCACCTCTGGTTAATACGGTTAACTGTCGGTTGAGAATGCTTATCTGTTGTTGATAAAAGTCAATCTCTGCGGTAATTTGCTGAAATAATTCTTCTGGTGTGAGCGGTTGAATTTGCTCTTCTTTCAAGTACGATATTTCATCAGAATTCTTGTTAGGCATCAGCACATAGCGCCAACCATCATCAAATTGTTCAGCCAACTCTGTGCCAGATGGGTAGTAGTAAAGTCCTAAAATTGTGCCTTGTTCTGTGCGCTGCTCCAAACCAAAGCGAGGGTAGTCCCAGTGTTGGGGAATGGATATTGTGGGTTGCATTGATTTAATGGGGGATTGGTGAATAAATAATTAGGGAAAAGGGGAAGGGGTAAGGGGGAAAGGAATGAAGAAATTTCCCCTTTCCCTTTAACCTGGAGTTTAGACTAAGCCATGCAAAATGACCCAGCAGGGCTGAGTTAATCAGAGACTTAGCAAAAGTATGAATAATCTTAGGTATTAAACAGCA
>NZ_JBALEQ010000034.1:0-13333 GCF_036917775.1 Nostoc sp. | reverse complement strand
CGTAGGCGAGGCAGTTTTCATCCATGCCTCTTAATCTACCACCTCAGTAACCCATTTTTGACTGTAGCGTTTCTTATCGTGTGAACGGTTACTATTAATGTTGCCTTACTACACATAGACTTTGCAGGGTTAGATGCTCCAGATTGGGGAATAGGAAATATTACCTCACAGTTAGTATGGAATCTCTATGTAAAAGCGCCTAGCCAAGGAGGTGTATGCAAGGTCTACAACCGACAGTGGCATCCTGAAGATGAAAAATATAAAAATCCTGGTTCGTATGGCTACGATTATTCCTTAATAGCCACCTCAGAAGTAAAACATAATATTCCACTCACAGGAGATTTGGTCATCTTTAACAGCCGTAATTTTCATGAAGTCTTACCAGGCATTGGAGAACGTATAACAATTAGCTCTTTTATTGGAAAAATGCCAGGAGGTGATTTAGTCTTTTGGTCGTAAAGGCAAATTAGAACCTATAAGTAAGTCGGTGCTAATATTTCCAGCTAATTTATATTTATTCATATACATTGAATTTTTCTCACAGACTTGCTTAATTTATTAATCTAAATATTAATCAGTTCAAAACATACTTTAATAGGAGACGAAATTGACATCACAGATTATGATAACTTGTAATAGCTTAATATAATTGCTAGAATACACTAAAATTTGAAATTTCGACTACTGTATGCCTTCAGTCAAACTTAATGCCAGGATTTCCCAATCTCTGAACGATAACCTAAGTATTAACTGGCTATTTAGATACTTTATTTATTCCTGATTTATTGTATTTTTTCAATAATCGTTATTAAATTCAAGTAGAGAGATTTATCTATGTCCACAGTACTTACTTATCTTGAAGATACCTATAAATTCACTGATAAGGCTCATATTGAGTATGTTACCAATGATGAACGGGGTTCTTATTGTGTACTCGATAGCACAGTGTTTTATCCACAGGGTGGTGGTCAGCCCTCTGATATAGGCACTATAGAAGCAAAAGGAGTTCAGCTTTCAATCACTTTCGTAAGCTTTGTAGATGGAGATGTTCGTCATTATGGGGATTTTTCATCTGTATCTTTAGAAAAAGGCGAAGAAGTAACTTTATATGTTGATGAAGCCCGTCGTATGCAGAATACTAAGGCTCATACAGCTGGACATCTTATGTACACCATAGTCGAATCCCTTGATAAAAATTTAATCGCAGTTAAAGGGTATCATTTTCCAGATGGTTCCTATGTAGAGTTTCAAGGAAGCCCTTCGTTTGAAAATATGGAAACATTTATTGCTGAAGTTAATGCAAAAATTAGTGAAGCTTTAAATGAAGTTAGCAGTGTAGAAGCTTTACTAATTACGCCTGAAGAATTAGCAGTACGTTGGTCTAATATCTCCAATAATTTACCTCCAGGAAAACCTTTGAGAGTAGTAACAATTGGCAATCTTCATCCAACTCCATGTGGAGGAACTCATTTAAAATCACTTAATGAATTAAAAAGTGTAGTAATTACTAAAGCAAAACGTCAAAAAGGAAATCTCAAGATCAGTTATAAATTTGAGTAAATTTAGGCTTTTTATTACAAGGTAACAATCATATTTCCTTGATTTAGAATTATTGGATCATTATTTTAATTTATCAACCCATGTTTGCTACCGAAACTTAGAGTAGTTCCTGGTGTTATACTGTAAAGACATTTAACACTTAAAAAATCTTAAAAAGAATAGAAATAAAATCTAAAATCTGTCAAAACATTGAGTTTTAAAAAAATATCGTTTCACAGATACAAGTATCCCTATTTATAGTAATTGACTTGACTATGAGATATCAAGTCGGTGGTAGCCTGAAGTATGATGACTCTACATATATTGTCCGTCAAGCAGATGAACAACTTTATACTGGATTAAAAACAGGAGATTTTTGTTATGTCTTCAATTCCCATCAAACAGGCAAATCATCTCTACTACACCGGACTATTCATCGGTTAGAAAAAGAAAATCATATATGTCTTTATCTGGGTTTAGCTCTATTAAGTACTAATCAAATTACACCTATACAATGGTATAAAGGCATTATTTTTAGCCTTTTTCACAAGCTAAATCTGACACAACAGGTAAATTTTGAGAGTTGTTGGGAGCAACAATCAGGGCTTGATCCTGTACAACAACTGTATCAATTTGTTGAACAGGTATTGCTGAAAGAAATTCAAAATAATCGCATTTTCATCTTTATCGATAATATTAATAGCCTGCTAAGTTTGAATTTTCCGGTCAATGATTTTTTTATCTGGATTCGTTACTGTTATGAGCAGCAAGCACACAACCCAAGCTTTCAACGCTTGAGTTTTGCTTTGTTTGGTGTAGCCAGTCCATCTAACTTAATTGCTGATCCCCATCGAACTCCCTTTAACATTGGTCAAGCGATTAAGTTATGTGACTTTCAATTCCATGAAGTTATGCCCCTACTTGAAGGTTTAGAAGAAGTAATCAGTCAGCCACAGGCAATATTGCTGCATATTATCCATTGGACAAAAGGACAGCCGTTTCTCACCCAAAAGCTTTGTCAGTTAGTTGTGCAAGTTGCCTTAGAAAGTTATAAGGAAACAATGAGCATACCGAACGGTACTGAAGGATATTGGGTAGAACAATTGGTGCGATCGCGCATTATTCAACATTGGGAATTCCAAGATGAACCTGAACATCTCCGTACCATAAGAGATCGTTTACTTTTTGACGAATATAAAGCAGGAAAGTTATTAAACATTTATCAACGGGTATTACAAGTAGAGGAACTAAGGAATAGGAACCCGATAGACAACTTGATACCAGCCGATGATAGTGAAGAACAGACGCAACTGTTACTATGTGGTTTGGTGGGAAATTATAATGGCTATTTGAGAGTTAAAAATCCGATTTACCGGAGTGTTTTCACTCCTCAATGGGTATTAAAACAGTTAGAAAATCTTCCCTTTTCTTCGTAGAAGCTAGTAATCAGAATACATCTGTTAGATAAGTCCTGCATTGCTTGTGTAATAAATAAGTATAAATTGCCACTAGATCATACATTCTATATCTGTGGACTTTTCTTGTGCATAATTTCTGCCAAGTTTTCAACCAAGTTTTGATTACAGGTAGTTCCACAACTATTAATACTTGGTACATATAGTTCTACTAAAGCGATAATATTTTTGCAACACCCCAAGAAAAAGTCAAAAATTATACAAGTTAAAAATATTACATTATTTAATTACATCTGAACAAATTCAGGTAAATACAAGGTTTTCATTTCTTCAGAGAGTTTTTGCAAGACAACCATCAAAACAGCGAGTGCAAAAGTAGGACAAGTGGGAAAAGTAGGATAAATATATATTGATGTCAGTGTTTACTATCAAGCTAGTATAATGTAACTTAGTTTACTAGAGTTCCAATGAATTTTAGGAAAAATTAAATAAGAGTGTATCAGAAATTGCTACGTTAAATTCCACTTTCAGTATGAAAATAGAAAAAATTATTGCTTGTGACACTCATTTATTATAAATACTTGGAACAGCAATGTATAAAAATAAACGTAAACGGGGAGTGGTACTAACTTCCACAGGAATTAAACGCTTACAATCAGCAATTCTTTCTGTGGAGATAGTAGAAAATAAAGGCGAACACTTGAGTTTAGAAGAAATAAGCTCACGCATTCATGTTTCTAGTAGAACTTTGAGTAAATTATGGTCTTTAAGTGAAAGTGTAGATCAAAAGACTATAAAACTCTGCTTTAGCGCTTTTAATCTAGAATTACACAGCGAAGACTACACTATAGTCAACAAAGCAAATGAGACTGAAACATCTGAGTTGTTGTCTATTGCAAATATAGAAGAAAATTTATCTCAACGTTCCGAATTAACCTCACTTGTCAAAGAACATCACATACAAACTGAACAGATAGAAAATCTTTGGTCATACCCGGATGGCCCCGTACCTTTAGATTCTCACTTTTATATTGAACGTCCTCCACTAGAGAGAAAGGTTTATCGAGAATTAACTACTAGTGGCTGCGTGATGCGGATTAAGTCGCCCAAACAGATGGGTAAAAGTTCTCTTGTATTGCGGCTTTGTGCCTTTGCACAAAAACTTGGATATCAGACTGTGAATCTGAATTGCTACCAATTCGATAGTGAGTGTCTAACTGATTTAAATAAACTGTTGCGTCGTCTTTGCTGGAAAATTGCAACAGGGTTGGGTATTGAACCCAACCTCAAGGAAAAGTGGAATGAAGAAATTGGCTACAACTTGAGTAGCGGCTTCTATTTAGAAAACTATTTGCTCGAACAATGTCAAAGCCCAATAGTTTTAGTGTTGAATGAAATTGACCGTTTTTTTGAATATCCTCACATTTGTCATGAGTTTTTTGCATTGTTGCGGTCATGGTGTGAGGAATCACGACACAATCCCAAGTGGCAAAAGCTGAGGTTAGTAATGGTTTACTCAACCGAAGAGTACATCTCTATGGATATTAACCTTTCTCCTTTTAATATTGGTCTACCTATTCGTCTGAACGATTTTACTCAACCACAAGTAGAAGATTTAGCTAGGCGATATAGTTTAGACTCGTTTAAAGCTAAAGATTTTGCTCAACTAATGTCACTAATAGGGGGACATCCAGCACTAATTCAGATTAGTTTGTACTATCTTAGGTCTCAAGAAATGACCGTGCAAGAAATAATAGAGGAAGCGATCGCCAATGGTGGCATCTACCGCGATCATTTATGGCGACAGTTGATCAAACTACAAGAAAATCCTAGACTGGCAAAGACTTATGCTGAAATTCTGGCAGCAAAGCAAGGTATTTCTCTTAATCCTATTGATACTTACAAGCTTGAAGGATTGGGATTAATTCGCTTTGAGGGCGATCGCGTCTTACCTCGTTACGGACTCTACCAAGTCTACTTTGCAAAACAGCTATCGACAATTAATTGTTTGGTAGAGCAACAGTAAGGCACTAGGGTGTTGGCTTTGATGAGATTTACCCATTTTTATTCATACAGTTTTGGTGTCATCATCGGTGAACCAAATTAAATGAGTAATGAGTAATGAGTGGATTATTTTTTATTTTTCTTTCAATTTGTTGATTGAAGTTGTTAATATCTTAATAATCCTTTCATTCTCTTCTATCAGATTTTGAAATTTTTATTTTGACACCGACTCCGATTTTATCATTATTTTTATCCAATAAAGGGTTTCATTGGCTTCCTTTAAAGCTATAGAATACTTATATCTGATTGTGCATATTTAGCTTCTGAACAGTTTGCACCTATTGATGTCCCGCTTCTTAAAAATTGTTTAGACAAGATTTTACCAGTATCGTCAAAAGGTCTTTTGTTTTGTTCAGAATAAGCTTTGACAACTCTTGTTACAAAATTTTCTGTTCTTTCTTGAATACTGATATTTGCGTTATAATTAATCATGGATAAAAAAGATGTGGTAATTCAATTTTGCTTTATAAATAATGGATATTTACTCATTATTCATTACTTAAAGAACGCGAAAAATAACTTTTCCCACTGCAAATTTTACTCAAGCCCAGTCCGGCGCAGTCTGCACTTCTTCCTGAACAAACAGGCGAACCGGAAGTAATTATCCTAATGTGTAGATATAAGCCTGTCTTAAGCGCCGTACCATCTCTCGACGCACCTCATTTTGGATGCGGTTTCCGCGCCGCCAATGTTCTAACTGAATATTATCAACGTAGAATCTCACAGAAAATTGCATAGCAGAGCCTTGGATATCAGTTAGCTGAACTTGTGGTTCTTTCCAGGTAGTATTAGACTCTTTAAAACTATCATGTAACCATTCGACAAATTTTAATGAGTAGTCATCTAATCTGCTTTCGTCTACGCCTGGATTTAAGATTTTCTGAAATAATTTATTTAATTTAATTTTCATAAGTTCAATTTTCTGCTCCCACTCATCGGGTAAAAGATGTTGGTCTTCAATTACTAAGTCGGGGTCTTTTAACCAAGTTTTATACCATTGGCGAATCAAGCTAATTAGAGTTGGTTTTTCAGTCTGTATTTGTTCTTCTAGACGCGATCGCAGCCATTTGCCCTTATTTTCCTTACGTTCTGTGATAGCTACTAGTCCTACAAAATTTAATATTTCAAGATAACTTTTTTGTAAATTTCCCAGTTCTTCTGAATTCAATCCACTTTTTTCTAGCTTCTTCACTTCTCTAACAAAATCTTCAAACGCTTGTTCAACTTTTTTTAGTTGACTGTTAACATCTTTTTCAACTAATAAACGTAGCCGTCCAGCTTCTTTTTTTGATAGTTTATCACCCTCTGCTTCTCTCAATGCAGCAAAACTGTCCAAATGTTGAAGTTTTTCATCAATATTACCTAATGTATCTGGATGACCAATGATAATTTGTTGCAGAATATTTGTTGCTACAACGGCATCAGCGTCAACTCTAACTGAGACTTGAATTGTATAAGCATAGTGAGTTGTAGGACGGCTAAGATTGACTATATTTTGGCTTCCTAAAGTTGTGTTTGGTATATACACCTCGCAATGCTCGTTAATCAAATATAGTTTGGTTACTCTGATACCAATATGTTTGATAATTGCAATTGAACCATCTGGCATGGAGATCACATCTCCAAATCTAAAAGGTGTATCAACTAACAAAACCAAACCACTAAAAAAATCGCTTAAAATATCTTTTACTGCCAGTCCTAATACTACAGTAATACTACCGATTGCTAGCCCAATTCCTGTTAAATCAAACCCAAGGGTAGTAAAAAAGAGAGATATTCCAATTACATAAGTGATGACTGGGATAAAATTTTGGAGTAATGGAATTAATACGTCATCCCAAACAGCCTCAGTTTTACGGGCATAGACTTTTAAGTAGTAAATTGCTGCTTCGGTAAACAACACATTTATCCCATAAGTCAAAGCCAGAATTAGACAAGCTGTGAGTCCTCGATCAATCCAATTAATAATTCCTTTTGTTTCTAGTTGAGTCAGTGAGAGTTTTAGACTTGCAAGGATAAAAATAACGATTACAGGGATTTGTAACATCCCCAGGATAAACACGGCTGTATCTTTTTCTGTGCGGCGAAGAAACGATCGCAGTAGATAGAATAGTAATATGTAGAGTACAAAGGCAACAACTATGGATGTGCCAAATGTATAAAAGCAAGAGCTAATTTGTGCGCTCGTTGGGAAAGCCGGAGGTGCTGGTACTACAGAAGATTTTGATGCAGATTCTGCTGCTTTGGCGATCAGAATATAATTCATTGGTGTCTACTTCAAGTATTACAATTTAAAATAAGTTGTTGAATTGGGGATTGAGAGAATTTGGTGGGGAATTACAATCCTTTGTCGCAGTAGTAAATCTGTAAAATCTTTCCGTAAAATACGCAGAATATGAAGATGCTTTCCTGGCTTCACCTTCGTTAATCGGAGGATATCAAAAGGTGAGCAGGATTGGTGTATGAAAGCATTTAGGCTAGATACAGGGGCTGACAAATTACAGCCACTGTCTCCACACCGAGTCTTGCTTTAAGTTTTCCCTCAACAGTCACTTTTCTAACAAAAGAGCTTGCGAAATGAATTTTGGCATTCAGTTAATCAGATTGCATTGGGGATAATAGCGATCGCGCTACTACAGTTTTTCTGTACGATGTCTAGTGAGAAGGCATAGACGATTCTTCCCCTTTTCCCCAAAACCTGAGAAGTATTGACACTGTATCAAAAAATAACCTGTCAAAAATTCCCGAAACCTATTCTGGGTATAGATTGTAACGAGTGCGATCGCAGTAATTATGATAAATGCAAGCTAGGCTGTGGTGATTGATTTATCATTTTCAGCTTAATTTAGTTCTAATCATGCTCAAAAACACTACTTTAGCTCCTTTAGTAACCGATGTTCGATGTGAAGAAATTTGTCAGATTTTGGGAGAGACTTACAACCAAGAACGCTGGAACGATTGGCGCTGGCAAATGCGGCATCGGTTGACGAAGCTAGAACACTTTCAGCGATTATTAAGGCTGAGTGTTACCGAAGAACAGGGACTTTTAATCGCACCAGAGAAGTTTGCTGTCGCCGTAACTCCATACTTTGCATCACTACTCGATCCAGAAGATCCCTTTTGCCCACTACGCTTACAAGTGATACCACGGAAAGAAGAACTAATAGTTAGTACAGCAGACATGGTAGATCCATGCGGTGAAGATCACGACAGTCCAGTACCAGGACTCGTACACCGCTATCCTGATCGGGTGTTGCTGCTTGCTCTAGACACTTGCGCTGCATATTGTCGTTACTGCACCCGCTCTCGTTTGGTGAGTCAAGGTGAGATGTACCCAGTAACCCGGCGCTTGGATGCGATCGCTGCTTACCTGGAGGAACACACCGAGATCCGTGATGTCCTAATTTCTGGTGGCGATCCTCTGTTGATGTCTGATGAACCTTTAGACAATTTGCTTGGACGGCTACGTGCCATTAGGCATATTGAATTTATCCGAATTGGTTCTCGTGTGCCGAGTTTTTTACCGCAGCGAATTACACCAGAACTCGTTGCCTTACTTCGTAAACATCGCGTGTGGCTGTCTTTGCACTTTTGTCATGTGCGGGAACTTACCCCAGAAGTGGCACAAGCTTGCGATCGCCTAGCTGATGGTGGCATTCCTCTAGGCAGTCAAACCGTGCTGTTAAAAGGTGTGAATGACTCTGAACAGGCTCTCAAGCAGTTGTTTCACGGTCTTCTCAAGCTGCGCGTGCGACCCTATTATCTTTATCAATGCGATCCAGTTGTTGGTACTGCACATCTGCGAACGAGTGTACAAACTGGGCTTGATTTAATTTCTAAATTGCGTGGTCATACCACTGGCTATGCTGTACCAACCTATGTAATTGATGCCCCTGGTGGTGGTGGCAAAGTCCCAATTCAAGCCGAGACTCTACTTGCTTATGAAAAGGGCACAGCTACAGTGAAAAATTGGGCAGGTAAGACATACACCTATGTAGATCCAGTAGAGCAGGGCTAACACTATAGCTAACACTATATATTTGTACACAAGTTGATCGCCATCATCTAAAAGAGCCAGTTGGAATGATTCTGTTGAGTTCTTGGCCAGCCAAAAAACTAAGTAATCGCAGGAGATTAGTTGAAATGTTGATTGTTGGTAATACAAACCTAAAAGGTCGGGGTGTCTTCGCACAGAAACGCTTTTTGAAAGGAGAGATCATTGAGACAGTTCCAGTTGTTGTTATACCTACAGAACAGGTTGAATTCCTAGATAAAACAATTTTGGGCAACTATTACTACGATTGGGAAGATAAAGCTGCGGCGATCGCTCTAGGTTTCTCTTCCTTGCTCAACCATTCTTACCATCCCAATACTTATTATGTGAAAAAATTCGCCGACCGAGAGTTGGATCTGATTGCCTACCGAGATATAAAAGCGGGAGAAGAAATAACTGCCAATTACAACGGCTCTCCTGATGATAAATCTCCTATATGGTTTGATGTTGTTGATGAAATATTTTCACTTAATTAAGGATTTAGTAATCGGAATTCCTTAATTAAGACACCTAATTTGGACATTAAAGCTAACAGAGAAAGCTTTTTCATTGGGAATTATAGAGTTATGGGGTTATTAATTGGTCTGTGTTATGACCTGAAAGCAGACTACCTGAAGGCTGGTTTCAGTGCTTCTGAGGTGATGGAGTTCGACGATGAAGAAACTATCATCGGTTTGGAAGCTGCACTATTTGAGTTAGGTCATCAGGTTGAACGTATCGGCAATGGTAGAGAACTCGCATTGCACTTGGCAAAAGGCGATCGCTGGGATCTGGTTTTCAATATTGCTGAGGGTGTGCAGGGTCGCTCTCGTGAAGCCCAAGTCCCGGCAGTCTGCGAATTATTCGCTCAACCTTATACCTTTTCCGATCCGCTCACGTGCGCCTTAACGCTAGACAAGGCGCTGGCGAAAAGAGTAGTGCGCGATCGCGGTTTGCCAACAGCCCCCTTTGAGGTGGTGAGTAATACCGCAGAAGCAATAGCCGTGTCGTTGCCAATGCCACTTTTCCTCAAGCCTGTAGCGGAGGGCAGTTCTAAAGGCGTAACTGGGCGTTCTCTTGTCAAAGAACGCCAAGAGCTAGTAAATACTTATGAATTATTACGCGAACTTTTTCTGCAACCAGTACTCGTAGAAACCTTTCTTCCCGGTCGAGAATTAACAGTGGGTATTGTTGGCAACGGCAGTAATTCACGGGTAGTAGGCGTGATGGAAGTAATTTTTACAGATCAAGCGGAAACCTCCGCTTATACCACCCTCAACAAAGATGAGTATTTGGAACGGGTATCTTATTGTTTGCTCATAGATCCCGAACCACTGGCAGCACAGGCAAGGCAGCTGGCGCTAGATGCTTACCATACCCTTGGTTGCCGTGATGCTGCTCGCGTGGATCTACGCTGCGATGTTCATGGAACCTTACATTTTCTGGAGGTTAACCCATTGCCAGGGCTACATCATATCCGCTCAGACTTGCCAATTATGGGACGTTTGGGTGGCGTGACATACACAGAAATCATTGCTGAAATAGTCGAGTCTGCATGGCAAAGGTACAAATGTTGAAAGGGAGGTGTGGGAGGTGTGGGAGGATGGGGAAAAAATCTGGCTCCCCACACTCCCCACACTCAAAAGCCAGTTAAATCAGGGGTTTGCGCTTATCTTAGTGCCATTCCGTGCAGCATCTTGTATAAAAGCTTTAACTTCCGATATCCCCTACCGTAGTGGGATAGATTCGCGTCAGCCAATAAAAACGCCAAGTTAAAAGCACTGCACCTATGAGTAACCCCACTACTAAACCCAACCATAAACCTATAGCACCCCAACCTAAAGTGAATGCCAGCAGATAGCCCCCGCCTAGACCTAGCACCCAGTAAGCAAACATAGTGATTAACACGGGTACTTTAGTATCCTTTAACCCGATTAAAGCACCAGCAGCAATAGTCTGAATAGAATAAAATATCTGGACTAATGCCCCCGCAGCTAAGAAAGGAATTGCCGTTTTAACTATCTCGATATTATCCAAATTACTGGTGTCCAAATACATTGCCACAATGTATTTGGGAAACAGCAAAAAAATTAGTGCCACAATGCTTACAAAGGGAATAACAAGCCCAATACAGACAAATCCCGCTCTACTTGCACCCTTGAGATCATCTTGTCCCCTCAGTTGCCCTACTCTCATCGTGACGGCATAGGAAATACCGATAGACACCGTTTCGACAAAACTTTCTGTTTCAACGGTAATTTCATGGGCTGCTAACGTATCTGTCCCAAACCACCCCATCATTAAAGCCGTGGCTGTGAATACTCCAATTTCGGCTCCATACTGCAATCCCAAAAACCACCCAGTTTGGAAGATATCTAAAAACATATCTTTATCGAACTGATTTAGAGCTAAATCAAGCTGGTAGTCTTTAAAGTAGTTATCGAAGCAAATCCAACTGGCGGCGGCGATAAAATTCAGCCAAAAAATTAGTGTACTTGCCCAACCGATACCGGCTAAACCAAGAGCAGGTAAACCAAATTCACCGAACATTAGCACGTAATTAGCAACTGCGTTTAATAATAGTCCAGTCACAGTAATTACTGTTAAGAATTGAGGACGATTGAGGGCAGAGCTAACTTCTTTTAAGATACAAAAACCGAGCGCAGCAGGAAAGCCCCAAACAATAGACCGCAAATATGTTTGAGCCAATAAGACATTGCTTTCTTCTTGACCAGTCAGCAGCAAGATATAGTCAAAGTGCCAAATGATAAACATCACAGGTAAGCACATCGTCACAGCTAACCAAATTCCTTGACCGGTAGCACGGCTAATTTGGTCTATTTTTCCTGCACCAAAAGCATTTGCGACAGTCACACCTGCGGCTGAAAGAATAGAACGACAAATGGAAGCTAGAGTCGAAAAGGTAACAGCGCCTAAAGCACCCGCAGCTAAAGCTTGGCTGTTAAGTAAGCCCATCATCACCCCATCTAATAAAGGAATGCCCGCTTCTAATATTTGAGTAATTACTAGAGGAACTGCCAATTGCAGGCAGGCTTGGACTTCTAATATCAGTTTTGACTTAAATTCTTGTAAACTTAACTCCATCGGGTACAAATAACAATTAAAAAGGGTGCTAAAAAAGTAATATTTAATATATTAGGATGTTTTAATATATAAATACTATTTATAAGGTGAGCATAAATAAAAGCTCATCATGATTTCTTGTTATGTTGCTGTTATAAATTACTATATAGGAATCCGGTTTGATTGCTGAAAATATACGTAGGATGTGTTAGCGACAGCGTAACGCATCAAACCCATGATCATAGTGCGTTACGAACTCCGTTCTAACACACTCTACATACCTAATTTTGTTCAAAAATCAAATAGTAATCCTATAGAACTCTTATTTTATTTTTGAAAAAACTTTATACAACTAAAAGAGCCTCATTTTACCTTACTTTGATTTGCCAACTCTTTCGCTCTCGCCTGAGAATCAAACTTTAATTTATTATCCCACTGCTGTGCTTTGTCAAACTTTGCAACAGCGCCATTAATATCATCATTTCGCGCTAACTTCTCACCTTGGATAACTAATACTGTCGCGGCTTGCAATAGGCGAGGCGGAGTTTGGCATTCCGTTACTTCTTGCAGCACTTCAGGATGGACAACCAAATAATTGTTGAGCAAGCGACAACCATCTTTGACTAACTTATTTAAATCCAAATTCCATATAATTATCGTCTTGTCAGAACTTGCAGAAGCCAGCCTTTGCCCATCGGGGCTGAACACCACGCTACTGACCCAATTGCTATGCCCAGTCAGGGTTTGCACAGCTTTGCCAGTGGCGACATCCCAGAGTTTGATCGTCTTGTCATCACTTGCAGAAGCCAGCCTTTGCCCATCGGGGCTGAACACCACGCTACTGACCGCACTGCTATGCCCAGTCAGGGTTTGCACAGCTTTGCCTGTGGCGATATCCCAGAGTTTGATCGTGTTGTCATTACTTGCAGAAGCCAGCCTTTGCCCATCGGGGCTGAACACCACGCTATTGACCGAATCGCTATGCCCAGTCAGGGTTTGCACAGCTTTGCCTGTGGCCACATCCCAGAGTTTGATCGTGTTGTCAGAACTTGCAGAAGCCAGCCTTTGCCCATCGGGGCTGAACACCACGCTACTGACCGCACTGCTATGCCCAGTCAGGGTTTGCACAGCTTTACCAGTGGCCACATCCCAGAGTTTGATTGTGTTGTCATAACTTGCAGAAGCCAGCCTTTGCCCA
>NZ_JBALEQ010000033.1:0-7511 GCF_036917775.1 Nostoc sp. | reverse complement strand
TCCGGCGGCAATGGCAATGACTTGTTGCTTGGTGGCAATGCCAATGACACGATTGCTGGTGATGAGGGCAACGATAACATCTCCGGTGGCAATGGCAGCGATACGATTGCTGGCGGTGACGGCAATGATACCATCATTGGTGGCAATGGTAATGATACTTTTGTCTTGGACCTTGGTGATGGAAATGACACTATCGCCGATTTTACTGGAACAGGAATTGGCTCAAATCCATCAGCAACGGTGATTAGCCAACTGGATACGTTGCAATTTATTGGTAGTGGTTTAACTGCCCGAAATCTGCAATTAACTCAAAATGGTGATAACTTAGAACTCACCTTTTTGGATGCGGCTTCTACGAAAGTTACCTTGCAAAACTTCCAATTAGAAAATCTGGATAATTTATCAGCAAATGGTTCACGACCAGCTATTGGTAATATCCTGTTTGATGGACAAACCAGTATAACTGACAGTTTTGATGTCTTCAATGCCAACTCCACTCAAACTAATCTCTTTAACAAGAATACCGTCACCTTCCTAAATGACCTTAACAATAACATCGCGGGTTTTGACAACTCCAATGATGTGATTAATGGTCAAAAGGGTAACGACATCATCAATGGTAATAGTGGAAATGACCTATTACGGGGCGGTGAAGGCGATGATATTCTCATTGGTGGAGAAGGCAATGATATTCTTGTTGGTGGTGTCGGTGCTGACATTTTCGTTTACAACAGCAATGCTGACTTTGTTGGTGTTGATGCGATCGCTGACTTCCAAAGCAGCAAAGGTGACAAGATTGTACTGGATAAAACTACCTTTAGTACAATTACTTCTGCTGCTGGAACTGGTTTTAGTAACATCACTGATTTTCAAATCACGAGTTCAGCAGCGACTAGCACGGCAAAAATTGTCTACAATCCTCTAAATGGTGAGTTGTTCTACAACCAAAATGGCAGCGCGGATGGTTTTGGCAGTGGTGGACTATTTGCAACTCTAACTGGTTCACCAACTCTTACCGCATCTGATTTTGTGCTGCAAGCATAGTTTGCTCAAAACACAGAATGTCGAGTAGACATCTCCGAAAAAGAATTGTTTTGACGTAGCAGTGCTACGTCTCTACAAGGGTTATGGGTAACGCATATCTGCGAAGTTTCCCCAGTGGGGAATTGCGATTGTGGATGGGGAGTTGATGGATTGGGAGAGAATTCACACTGTCTCAGAATAACGTGCAGCTAAAGCGATTGCTGCTTGATGCTACTTATCTACTCTTGTACAGAAGATGTAGATCAAGATTCCCTTGCATTGATACCGCGAAGTGAGAAATTATTTTCTGAAAACGGGGACGCATAATCTGCGACTCGCTCCCATCCCCACTTATAAGCAGTGTCAACTAGAATTTCTTTACCATTTCGGAACTTAATAAATTCCAGCCCGTGGTCGTAAAATATGTCTGCAACCAGTTGATTACGCTCGTCGTAACCCCACTTATCCACTGCTGCCCTCCACCAGCGCTTTCCGGGAGAGAGCAACTGTTCAAGTTCCAAATACTCCGGCTTCCAGTACTTGGTGCGCCATTGATTTGCAAGTGCGTCGATTAATATCGCAGTTGGGTAGATCGGCTTCAGGTTTTCTTCGAGCCAGAGTATATAAACAATCGCGCTCCTGAAAGCATCTTCTAAACCATAGCTTGCTACTTCTAGAGTGTCTTGGAGTTGCTCGTCATTAAAATTTACGCCGAGCGATTGCAGGGCTGGGGCATACAAATCAAATAATTCTTGTTCTACTGAATCGGCAGACCAGAACCACATAAGAAAAAGAAAACTCCTACTGGGTAGCTAAATAAAATTTAGCATTTAGCGTGGGAAGTGTTTATGTGAGGACAAGTGGCGATCACTAATCAACCACAGGGGCAAGTAGAGCAAGTTTATTCTGCTTCGTTGTTGGTTGAAAACTCAGTTTCGGGTATAGAAATCAAAGCGGATCATGAAGGTCAAAGTTCCGCCGTGTCCGTGCCAAATCCTGAAAAATGGTCACATGAGGCTATAGTTGCAAGGTCACTTCAACAATTATGTCAAAACTAATGGTCTATCACATTAGTAGGGGCAATTCATGAATTGCCCCTATATTTCATAGCTTGATGCATAAGTCCTAAATTTATTTCTTGTAAATCCCTTATATAAAGCTTGCATAAACTTGATTTTTGCTTACGCCAGGGTGTCGTCAGCTTCTATTGATAAAATTTACTTATGTAATTTTCGTAAAAGTCATCACTACAGAATGATTTATGAAACAACAAAAAAATGCGTATTCATCAGTTTTAATCAGAAAACAAAATATATTCAGACAAAAAATAAAGTTAATATAATGTTTATGTGACAATGTATAAGATTTGACAAAAAGTTATATCTTCAAGATTTAGTGAAGCAGTTTATGTGATTCTACTTAAGAGATAATTGAAGAGGCAAAAAACCTACATCGGGATAGGATAATTTTTTATCCTCCTCCCTGGTAGAAACAATGAATCAAAATCCTGTAACTGCAACTAATAGCTTAGAAATAAATGCCTCACGGCAGTTTACCCCTTGGCTGTTGGAACAGAATATTAGTCTAGCTTTCACCACATATCAAGCAGGTAAATTATTTTTCATCGGCTTGCAACAAGGCGGCAAACTATCAGTATTTGAGCGCACCTTTGAACGCTGCATGGGTTTGTATGCCTGTGGCAACAGTTTGTATATGAGTTCGCTTTATCAACTGTGGCGCTTTGAAAACACCCTACAACCAGGACAAGTTCACGACAACTACGATGCCGTCTATTTGCCCCAAGTGAGTTATGTGACTGGAGATTTAGATATCCATGATATCGCCCTAAGTAATTCTCAAGCAAATAATGATTCAGAGAATCTAATATTTGTCAATACTTTATTTAGCTGTTTAGCAAGAGTCAGTCAAACCCAAAGTTTCATTCCCCTTTGGCAGCCGCCGTTTATTAGTAAATTGGCAGCAGAAGACAGGTGTCATCTCAACGGATTAGCAATGCGAGATGGTCAACCCAGATACGTCACTGCTGTGAGTCAGTCGGATGTGGCAGAAGGATGGCGGGACAGGCGGACCGATGGTGGTTGCGTCATTGATGTGGAAAGTAACGAGATAGTCACCACAGGACTTTCCATGCCCCATTCGCCTCGGTGGTATAAAGATAAGCTGTGGTTACTCAACTCTGGGACAGGAGATTTTGGCTACCTAGACTTGAAACAGGGCAGCTTTGAACCTGTGGCATTTTGTCCGGGATATATGCGTGGTTGTGCATTTCATGGCGACTTTGCGATCGTCGGAGTTTCTCAGCCCAGGCACAACAAGACTTTTAGTGGTTTGCCTCTAGACGAGAAATTATTGCAAAAAAATGCTGAACCTCGCTGTGGGCTATTAGTGATTGACCTGAAAAGCGGGGATATTGTGCATTCGCTGCGAATGGAGGGGGCGGTACTGGAATTATACGACGTAGTGGCACTACCAGAGGTGCGTCATCCAATGGCGATCGGTTTTAAGAGTGATGAAATCCGGCGAATAGTGACGATGGGATGAGAGACGTGAAATTTCACGTTTCTACAGCCGACAAAAAAATCATAAGGAGAATCAACAACAATGGCTAATGCAGTTTTAAATCTATCTGAGCTTAACGGCAGCAACGGCTTTGTGATTAACGGCATTGCTGAGGGTGACAACTCAGGCCGTTCTGTCAGCAGTGCGGGGGACATCAATGGCGACGGCTTTGATGACCTGATTATCGGGGCAACATATGCCGACCCCAACGGTCAGAATAGTGCAGGGTCAAGCTACGTGGTGTTTGGCAGCAATAGTGGCTTTGATGCCCAACTCAACCTCTCATCCCTGAATGGCAGCAACGGCTTTGTGATTAACGGCATTAATGCGGGTGACTTCTCAGGCGGTTCTGTTAGCAGTACGGGTGACATCAACGGCGACGGGTTTGATGACCTGATTATCGGGGCATTTGGTGCCTCCCCCAACGGTCAGTTTAGGGCAGGGTCAAGCTACGTGGTGTTTGGCAGCAATAGTGGCTTTGATGCCCAACTTAACCTCTCAACCCTGAATGGCAGCAACGGCTTTGTGATTAACGGCATTAATGCGGATGACTTCTCAGGTTTTTCTGTTAGCAGTGCGGGTGACATCAATGGCGACGGCTTTGATGACCTGATTATCGGGGCAATATATGCCTCCCCCAACGGTCAGAATAGGTCAGGGTCAAGCTACGTGGTGTTTGGCAGCAATAGTGGCTTTGATGCCCAATTCAACCTCTCATCCCTGAATGGCAGCAACGGCTTTGTGATTAACGGCATTGATCAAAATGACAGATCAGGCGGTTCTGTTAGCAGTGCGGGTGACATCAACGGCGACGGCTTTGATGACCTGATTATCGGGGCAACATATGCCGACCCCAACGGTCAGAATAGTGCAGGGTCAAGCTACGTGGTGTTTGGCAGCAATAGTGGCTTTGATGCCCAACTCAACCTCTCAACCCTGAATGGCAGCAACGGCTTTGTGATTAACGGTATTAATGCGGGTGACTACTCAGGCGGTTCTGTTAGCAGTACGGGTGACATCAACGGCGACGGCTTTGATGACCTGATTATCGGGGCAACATATGCCGACCCCAACGGTCAGAATAGTGCAGGGTCAAGCTACGTGGTGTTTGGTCGCAGTAGTAGCTTTGATGCCCAACTCAACCTCTCAACCCTGAATGGCAGCAACGGCTTTGTGATTAACGGCATTAATGCGGGTGACAACTCAGGTTTTTCTGTTAGCAGTGCGGGTGACATCAACGGCGACGGCTTTGATGACCTGATTATCGGGGCAGGAGGTGCAGGGTCAAGCTACGTGGTGTTTGGTCGCAGTAGTAGCTTTGGTGACCAATTCAACCTCTCGTCCCTGGATGGCAGTGACGGCTTTGTGATTAACGGCATTAATGCGGGTGACAACTCAGGCCGTTCTGTTAGCAGTGCGGGGGATATCAACGGCGACGGCTTTGATGACCTGATTATCGGGGCAGGAGGTGCCGACCCCAACGGTCAGAATAGTGCAGGGTCAAGCTACGTGGTGTTTGGTTTTGCATCTCCTACACCTACTAATAAACCTCCTCTAGCGGTTAATGACACGGCTATTACCGACGAAGACACTGCCGTTAACGTAGAGGTCTTAGCTAACGACAGCAACTTCCTAACGTTAACAGCTATTGATGGTAAGACAGCTGTTGTTGGCACTGCCATTACTCTGAGTTCTGGTGCCTTAGTTACCCTTAATGCTAATGGCAGCTTGACCTACGACCCGAATGCTTCATTTGAGGTTTTGGCTGTTGGTGAAAGCGGCACTGACAGCTTTACATACACCATCAACAATGGCAGTTTGGGTAATACAGCTAGTGTAAACTTGACCATTAACGGAGTCAATGACGCACCTCAGCTTACTTCAGTCTTTAACCTCTCGTCCCTGAATGGCAGCAACGGCTTTGTGATTAACGGCATTGATGAAGGTGACAACTCAGGCATATCTGTCAGCAGTGCGGGGGACATCAATGGCGACGGCTTTGATGACCTGATTATCGGTGCAAATAGTGCCGACCCCAACGGTCAGGCTTATGCAGGGTCAAGCTACGTGGTGTTTGGCAGCAATAGTGGCTTTGATGCCCAATTCAACCTCTCAACCCTGAATGGCAGCAACGGCTTTGTGATTAACGGCATTGATGAAGGTGACAACTCAGGCCGTTCTGTTAACAGTGCGGGTGACATCAACGGCGACGGCTTTGATGACCTGATTATCGGGGCAAGACTTGCCTCCCCCAACGGTCAGTTTAGGGCAGGGTCAAGCTACGTGGTGTTTGGCAGCAATAGTGGCTTTGATGCCCAACTCAACCTCTCAACCCTGAATGGCAGCAACGGCTTTGTGATTAACGGCATTGATCAATATGACTTGTCAGGCGGTTCTGTTAGCAGTGCGGGTGACATCAACGGCGACGGCTTTGATGACCTGATTATCGGGGCAAGTAGTCTCTCCCCCAACGGTCAGTGGAATGCAGGGTCAAGCTACGTGGTGTTTGGCAGCAATAGTGGCTTTGATGCCCAACTCAACCTCTCAACCCTGAATGGCAGCAACGGCTTTGTGATTAACGGCATTGATCAATATGATTTCTCAGGCGGTTCTGTTAGCAGTGCGGGTGACATCAACGGCGACGGCTTTGATGACCTGATTATCGGGGCAACAGGTGCCGACCCCAATGGTCAGTGGAATGCAGGATCAAGCTACGTGGTGTTTGGCAGCAATAGTGGCTTTGATGCCCAATTCAACCTCTCATCCCTGAATGGCAGCAACGGCTTTGTGATTAACGGCATTGCTGCGTATGACTTGTCAGGCGGTTCTGTCAGCAGTGCGGGGGATATCAACGGCGACGGCTTTGATGACCTGATTATCGGGGCAAGATATGCCGACCCCAACGGTCAGGCTTATGCAGGGTCAAGCTACGTGGTGTTTGGCAGCAATAGTGGCTTTGATGCCCAACTCAACCTCTCAACCCTGAATGGCAGCAACGGCTTTGTGATTAACGGCATTGATCAAAATGACAGATCAGGCGGTTCTGTTAGCAGTGCGGGGGATGTCAACGGCGACGGCTTTGATGACCTGATTATCGGGGCAAATAGTGCCGACCCCAACGGTCAGGCTTATGCAGGGTCAAGCTACGTGGTGTTTGGCAGCAATAGTGGCTTTGATGCCCAATTCAACCTCTCAACCCTGAATGGCAGCAACGGCTTTGTGATTAACGGCATTGCTGAGGGTGACAACTCAGGTTTTTCTGTTAGCAGTGCGGGTGACATCAACGGCGACGGCTTTGATGACCTGATTATCGGTGCAACAGGTGCCTCCCCCAACGGTCAGGCTTATGCAGGGTCAAGCTACGTGGTGTTTGGCTTTCAGACTGCCGCTACGACTAACGAAGATACCGCCGTTAACATCCTTGCTAGCAATATCCTACGTAGATATACAGATATTGAAGGCGATACCTTAACCATTAGTGACTTCACTAACCCCACTAACGGCACATTGTCACTCAACGACAACAACACTCCAGACAACCCCAGCGACGACTTCTTCATTTACACCCCCAATGCCAACTTCAACGGCACTGACAGCTTCACTTTCACTGTTAGTGATGGCAATGGCGGTAGCATTACTAATACTTTCAACCTCAACGTGAAGCCCGTTAACAATGCACCCATTGCCGTTAACGATCGCCTAACTACTGGTTTTGATACTGCTGTAACCATCCTTGCTACTACTCTGCTAGCTAATGATACCGACATCGATAGCACTAGCCTCAGCATTACTGGCGTTAGTGGTGCAACCAACGGTACTGCTGTGTTGAATAATAACGGCACTCCGGGCAACTCGACAGATGATTTCATCGTGTTTACCCCAATTAATGGGTTTAGTGGTAATGCCAA
>NZ_JBALEQ010000032.1:0-73695 GCF_036917775.1 Nostoc sp. | reverse complement strand
TTTTATCGTACAGAGTAACTAATTTAAGATGATTGCATTTACGGGCTACAGCCTAGCCACACAAGGGCTTTAACTGTTTTCGGAGATGTCTAAGGGAGTAAAACGTCCTGTAGAGCAAGTTCCCTGGAATGATGCAGTGGAATTTTGTAAAAAGCTGAGTCAAAAGGCTGGGCGTAATTATTGCCTACCTAGTGAAGCAGAGTGGGAATACGCCTGTCGTGCAGGAACAACGACACCATTTCACTTCGGTGAGACGATTACAACTGAGTTAGCTAACTATGAGGGAGATTCCACTTATGCTTCTGCACCAAAAGGAAAAAATCGTCAAGAAACAACAGAAGTAGGAAGTTTTTCACCTAACGCCTTTGGATTATATGATATGCACGGGAATATCTGGGAGTGGTGTCAAGATACTTGGCATGAAAGCTATAAAGGAGCGCCTAGTGATGGAAGTGCATGGATAGATAATGATAATAAAATTCGGACGCTGCGGGGCGGTTCCTGGTACGACCTTCCTGGAAAATGCCGTTCCGCGTCTCGTAATCTCAACTTTAGGGTGGGGCGCGACCTCATCCACAGCAATCTTGGTTTTCGGGTTGTCGTTTCAGCCGTTGGGAGGACTCCTTAGCCCTTTATACTTCTTTCCTTTACCCTTTTTCAGTGTAGCGAAGCGGAACGATCTAATTGTTGAAAAAAAATTAGGACTTACGAAGACTCCAACTAGAAATAATTATGAATCAAGAGCTTACCCAAGCGATGCCTCAGAAATTCAGCTATTCCACAGTATCGATTTACTGACTATCGATGAGCTTCCATATATGCTCGCAGTAAGGTATTGATGTGCGTTTGATAACCTTGTCCTTGGGACTTAAACCACTCTAGTACATCGCTGTCAATGCGTAACGTCACCTGTGCTTTCTTTTTTGCCGCAGGTAAACCCCGTCGAACTGTAGCCTTGGCAAACAGTTCTGGTGTAATTTCCGGGCAATCTGATAAATCAATATCTTCATCGCTCATAGCATCAAGCCGTTGCCAATCAGTCTGAGAATTGCTCGAAATAGATTCGTTGCTCATATTTGGTTGCCTTTCTCGCAGAAATAATGCACGTTAAATCATCACTATCTGTATGCCTTTTGGTTTAATAATTATTCACAAACTACAGTCGTGCAAGCAATTGAACGGCTTTCTGGTTTAGGCTTAATTATAATTTCTACATCATTACCTAAAATATTTATAAATCTAATCAA
The DNA here is from genome assembly GCF_036917775.1 of Nostoc sp. Lineage (GTDB taxonomy): Bacteria > Cyanobacteriota > Cyanobacteriia > Cyanobacteriales > Nostocaceae > Nostoc. The sequence goes on along the minus strand of NZ_JBALEQ010000032.1, from coordinate 72,448 downwards.
TCTATCTATTGAAAAATCTTTTAGCTTCCCTCTGGTTAAAGCAGATATTTTTGGTTGATCTATTCCAAGAACTTCGGCTGCTTGGACTTGATTTAATTGGCGATTAGCAATAATTTCACTAATTTTGCGTGCAAGTTCTGCTTTAATTAAGCGCTCTTCAGGATTAGACAATCCTAAATCAGCAAAGACATTTCCGTTACTAATATAAACATCATTTTCGTTGCTCATTTTTTACTCCACTGTTTTTGCTATTTCTTGTAAATAATCTTCCTGAGCAACCTTGAGTCTCTTTTTAACTAAATCTATATCTTGTTTTGGTGTAGCAATGCCGTGTTTTAATTTCTTTTGAAATGAATGTAATAGGTAAACAAATCCTGCAAATTTAACAGTGTAAATTGCCCTGTATGTATCTCCTTCAAAATCATCTACAATTTCTAAAACCCCAGTTCCTGTAAATCCATGCAAAGGTTTTGCGTCAGGATGCTTTTCACCATGTTGTGCTAAATCCAGAGCATAACCCATTACATCTTGCACATCTTCAGGGAAATCTTTCAAATCATCAAGAGCGCTTGCAATCCATTTGAGGGGTTTTTCTTGTTTTTTACTCATCTAATGCTAACTATGCTAATAATAGCATATTAAAATATAAGCGCTGCCTACGGTGGTCACTGAGCCTTGCCGTTGGCGCAGCCTCTCGTAGAGAAGTGCTGTAAACTACGCACCTGCTGGGCTTTGATGCAAAACTTAGTTTAAAGACTCCAACTAGAAATTATTATGAACTAAGGGCTTACCCAAGCGATCGCCTTAGAAGTTCAGCTATTCTGTTGAAGTACTTGAAAGTCGTGTTGAAGTACTTCAAAGTCGTGTTGAAGTACTTCAAAGTCGTGTTGAGGTACTGCGAAATCGTGTTGAGGTACTCCGAAGTCATGTTGAGGTACTCCGAAATCGTGTTGAGGTACTTGAAAGTCATGTTGAGGTACTCCGAAATCGTGTTGAGGTACTTGAAAGTCATGTTGAGGTACTCCGAAATCGTGTTGAAGTACTTGAAAGTCGTGTTGGAGTACTTCAAACTTTGTCGCACCGCAATCAAGTACAAAAGAAGTGTAGGCGTATACGCCTAAGCTTGACTTTTAAAACAGTCGCTACACATTTATTATTCTTTAGGCAAAACCTACGCAGTATTGCATCAAAATTACTGCCATTCCCAGAAGCCAATTACCGAGGCGACTTGTTGGCATACATCGCTAATACGAGGAGAAACCAAGCTAAGGGTAGAATCAGGGCGGAGGATAGTAACAGCTAAAAGGAAAATTATATATGTCAAAAAAAATATATACTACTAAGTCGTGGTTGGATAATGATACAGTAGCTGCCTGGACTTTTCTCACACCGGCACTAATTTTACTAGGTGTTTTTATCATTTGGCCGATCGCTTATTTGTTTTACCTCAGCTTTACTGCTGGTAGTTTTACCTTAAAAGGTACTTATTGGATAGGCTTAAAAAACTATTGGCGCTTGCTACTTAACCCCGACTTCTGGCAAGTTCTGGGTAACACCTTTTATTTTACTGTTGCCACCATTATTCCCAGTTTAGTTATTTCCTTGGGATTGGCTGTCCTATTAAACCGCTCTATTCCCTTGCGGGGCATCATGCGGAGTGCATACTTTTTACCTTCGATTATTTCACTTGTGGCAGCTGGTTTAGGATTTCGCTGGCTGTTTCAAACATCAGGGCCAGTTAACGGACTTTTAGATTTTTTTGGTATTGCAGCTATACCTTGGCTAGGAGATACCTTTTGGGCAATGCCAGTAATTATTTTAATGAGTATTTGGAAACAACTCGGTTTCAATATGGTAGTTTTTTTAGCAGGCTTGCAAGCAATTCCTCCGAGCCGTTATGAAGCAGCAGATTTGGATGGAGCAAATGCTTGGCAACAATTTTGGTATATTACTCTGCCTGGATTGCGCCCGACTGTGATATTTGCAGTCATTACTACCGCGATTTTTACATTGCGGAGTTTTGAGCAAGTTTTTGTCATGACTGGCGGTGGCCCACTGAATTCGACTAATTTGCTGGTTTACTACATTTATCAAGAGGCTTTTGGTCAGTTTGATTTTGGTTATGCAGCCGCCGCCGCGACGGTGTTACTAGCAGTGACACTGGTATTAGTTTATTTTCAACTGCAAACTTGGAAAGACGAGTGAGGGGGGTAGGATGCAGGGAGAAAGGGGAATTTTGGAAGTTACTAATTCATCGCGCAAATATGCAACAGAGTTTTTATTTTTTTGATAGGCTGCGATATTCCCAAGGATTAACAAATTTAGTGTCACTCCAAACCCCAACACGTTGTTCCTTGGCTTCAGCTTCGGCCTGTTGAACTAAGTCTTTGCTAGGACACTTGTTTAAATAAGGACGATATACCTTTGCCAATCCTTCTTTTAACAATATCTGCTGCACAAAAGCGCCATTTTGTAAACGAACTTCGGCAATTTTGCGTCCATAGCGATCGCTATCTGTGATATTCAAAGTCACGCGATCGCCTCCTTGCTGCACCAGTTGTTGTACTCGTTCTTGGGCTTTCACACCCCAGTTAAATTGATTGCGATCGCTAGTACGTTTACTTTGCTTTTCTTTATTAGAGTGGGCTATTTCGGGCGCATCTACACAAGCAAAGCGCACGGTAAAATTTTTGCCGTTAGTATCTTTAACTACTATAGTATCGCCATCACTCACTCGCTCAACTGGTTCTCCAGAAGTACCGATAAAGCGATCGCAACCTATCAAACCCAAAAATATGATAGTTGCACAAAGCCAAAATCGCACTGGTTTATTTAATTTCTCCATCCCAACTCACCTGCATTACCTCTGTGGAATGATATTAGCAAAACGACGAGATATATTTGTTAACCTGTCACTGGAAGCATAACTTTTCCGTTACGGAAAGCTTATGCTTACAATACACCTCGGAAATATTCTGCTTCCAATTTTTTTAGACTACAGCAAGTATTAGGTTGAATCATCTCATGTCTGAGCAAGATAACAAAAATGAACCTATTAATGAATTGATTGCAGTCGGTTCAGAAATTACTGGAGGTACTTTAGTCACCGCAATTATTCTTGCTTTAGGTGGGGCTGCTGCTGGGCCTCCTGGAGCTATTTTAACCAGTGTTGCCTCTCCTACAATAGTATATTTTTTGAAAAAAATAGGCGCACAGGTTAAAAATCGCTTCCTTAGTCATCGAGAAGAAGTAAGAGTTGGAGCGACTTTAACATTTGCAATTTCTAAAATTCAGGAAAATTTGGATAATGGCAAACAGATTCGACAAGACGATTTTTTTAAAAAAGGAGTACAAAACCGTTCAGCAGCAGAAGAAGTTTTTGAAGGTGTTTTAATTGCTTCGCAGAGGGAACATGAAGAAAAAAAGCTCAGGTTTTACGGAAATTTAGTTGCCAACATAGCTTTTCATCCAGAAATTAATAGAGCGCAGGCTAATGTTCTTCTTAGATTAGGATCAAGTCTTTCTTATACTCAGATGTGCTTGTTAGGGCTGATTGCGAATAAAGATAAGTACAAATTGCGGCAGCAAAATTATATATCTAAGGATGAACAAGGTAAAATTCAAGTTTTAGATTTAAAACTTGAGCAGACATTTGCATTACAGGAAATATACGATCTATATATAAAGAGAATTTTAGAAATTAATATGTCTGGACTAATTTTTGGAAAACCAATTGCTGATTTAGAGTATATCACTCCTCAAAACTTAACAATCAAAGAAATAGGATCACAACTTTACAATTTGATGGAGTTAAGTGATATACCTAAAGAAGACTTTGACTCAATTTCTCAGCTTTTATCTGATCCGTAAACTCAAAAAACTCTCAACTATTAAACTGGCATAAACCCAAGCGACCCTTATTGTCTGCGTCTAGACATTTGGAATAGGATTTTAATTTCTTGCTGCGTTAGCTTTTTGAATTAGGATAAAGTGGCCGTTTTTGAAGAATAATGTAACCGCCCCAGGCAATTAAAAATTCCAATCAGTAAAACCCTCAGACGGCAACAGAATAGTAAATACACATTAGTATAAGAATTGTAACCTTTTAACGATCAGTGGGAATTTCTGATGAACTTCTTAACTCACATTCTGCATTTAGCTGGTTCAGGTGCTTTTGCCTATTACTCTGCTGCTCAAATTCGTGATTCTAAAACCCGTCCCAACATCCTTGCGGGGTTTTATTTCGCTGAATCTGGTTCTGTGCCGTTTTTATCTGCACTTAGCGATCGCGCCGCAGCCGAAGGCGATACATGGCTAGCCGAAAAACTAGCAAAACACGCATCCGATGAAACTAGGCATGGTAAAGTTTTTGCCCACGCCTTACAGCAGATGAATAAAAAAGTTATAGATTTTAAGCGTCAACCCCAAACTACCACCACAAACAAATCACAACAGCAACGTAGCCCGTTTTTTGCAGCATTCTTTGAAGGCTACACCCAAGAACAACTTAAACCTGCTGTCATTGACTGGGATGTGTTTATGGCTAGCACATACATTCTTGAGTTAGATGCTAGTAAAGACTTTGCGCGAATGGCGAAAGTATTACCTGATAACGAGCCAACCGGTCGTAACTTAAAGTTAGGAATGCTAAGTATTGCCCAAGATGAAACAGGACACGCTGCTTATCTCTACGAAGCCATGATGCGACGGATGCCTGCTGCTAAAGTGGAAAAACTTGTAGATATGTGGCGAACCCGGAAAGTAAACGCCTTGTTAGCAATGGTTGGTGGTATCCTCCAGCGTAATGGCGAAACGCGATCGCTAGTCCAAGATAGTGCGCCGTCAGAAATCGATTCTGAGTTGATAGCTACCTAACTATAAAACTCATATTTTATTGCGTGAAAAAACTCCGTACAACTTAAAAAGTCTTCTTTCCTATTGCCTCTTGCCTATTTATTGCCTTCTTCAAATTAATTCCACATTGCTTTCTCTGAAGCGCTATTCCCAAGTAAGTAAGTTGGCGCGGAAAAACCCAAGTATATTACGAAACGTAAATAGGCTTAAAGTCCTTACTAATGACCAATGACATAGACGCTTCTGCGGCTTCCCGCAGGGTAGGACAAATGACAGCCCTCACCAGTTAGCTTTAATTGCGCCAACCTACTTAGATTATGGAAGACCTAAAACAAGCAATAATTAGCTACTCCAGTAAAGACCTCGAACAACGAAAAAAATGGTATTCTCCAGCAGCAGAGGCTTATAACAAGGTACGACCCCGCTATCCAGAGGATTTAATTCACCAAGTTGTGGAGATTGCTCAACTTTCCACTAACTCAAAAATCCTAGAAGTAGGATGTGGCCCTGCAACTGCAACAATAGCATTCGCTCAATTGGGTTGCTCAATGATTTGCTTAGAACCCAACCCAGATTTTTTTCGATTAGCTCAACAGAATTGTAGAATGTATCCCAATGTAGAGATTGAGAATACATCTTTTGAAGAGTGGACGTTACAGCCTTCTAAATTTGATGCCGTCTTAGCAGCGAGTTCTTTTCATTGGATATCACCAGAAGTAGGATATCAAAAAGCAGCAAATGCCTTACAACAAACTGGCAACCTGATTTTACTATGGAACAAAGAACTTCAACCTTCATCTGAAGTATATCAACGCTTATCCAAAATCTATCAATTATATGCTCCATCGCTTGATCGATATGAAGACATAGAAACCCAAGAAGAGATATTGAGAGGATTAGGAAATATGTCCATCGATTCGGGCCAATTTAAAGATTTAATATCCGGGCAAGTTGTATCTGAAGTGACATATAATGTTGATGAATATTTAATGCTTTTAAACACTTACTCGCCATACCTAAAGTTACCTCCAGATACCAAAAAAACATTATTTACAGGATTGAGGCAAAGTATAGAATATGACTTCGGAGGCAGTCTTCATCTCTCATATATCTCCGCTTTTCACATTGCCAAAAAAATTTAGTCCATCAAAGAGAGCAGTTAAATTTTGTGGAGTGTTGTAGATGTACCCATACTTTTAACTAGCGATACTACCCAGCAAACCTAAGTAAGGTACTTCTTAAAAACTGACTATGAAAGCTGAAGCAGAAAACAATCTCAGGCTGACTTGTGAAGTAGAAACTACCCTAAAGGTAATCGGCGGACGCTGGAAAGTTTTGATTATTAGAGAATTAATGACTGGCGTAAAAAGGTTTGGTGAGTTACAACGAGCTTTACCTGGAGTTACGCAAAAGATGTTGACTCAGCAACTTAGAGAAATGGAGCAAGACGGCATTATCCATCGAGAAGTTTATCCCCAAATTCCACCAAAGGTAGAATATTCGCTAACGCATTTAGGAGAAACTTTGCAACCAATTCTCTATGCTATGCATGAATGGGCTATTAAACACTCAAATCGAACAAATCACCATCAATTTTGAGCATAGGTATCAAATAATAATTGCTCATTTTAAATTTGAGATAGGAGATTATTTTTGAATCTTGAATTGTTTATTTAGACATATCTAGAAATTAATGGAGACGCAATATTTTACGTCTCTACATTTTTTTGAAGACGTTTATTCATTGCTTCTTAAATATTCAATCGCTGCCTCTAATTTTGAGGGGTAACTTTCAGCAAACCTTTCAAACCAAAGTCCTTCCGACGAAAGTGGATCTACTTTAGCTAACCATTCTTTTGCCTGTATTTTCAAACCCTCTAATTGTTTGGCTTTGAGTTGTTCTTGGCGAATTCGCTCCTGTTCTAGTTCTTGTTGTTTTTTTAACTCAATAACAGCATCCTCTTCTGCAAAATCAGCCTTAACTTCTGCCAAAATGTTATCCATAAAAGATGCCGATTTTGGCGATGATGGAATAAAGGATTTGGCTGTGGCTGATTTTGACTGCTGTTGCGGTTGTACTTGTTTATATTCAGTTTGGAGTTCGGCTAACAGCTTATCAATGGAATCCATATTTGCAATTCCTCTAAATGGTATATCTAGTCATTAATGGCATTGAGCAACACTTCTGATAGACTCATATCTTCCATATCTTCCATAGTAATAGTGTCACAGATATCAAACTTAGCACCAGCACTTTGAAGTTCATCATCTAAGACTTTCAGAAAGCGAGTAGCTTGTGGATCTGCGCCCACTTGAATGAAGGAAATAGCTAATTCTTCATCTCGATCGATACGGCGAGAAGCTTCAATAATTACCTTCATCACTGCTTTGCGATCGTCTGGTTCACCATCAGTAACCACTAAAATTGTTTCACCATTTGGCTTTGTTTGACCGGATGCTTTACGTTGTAAGTAATCGTCAGTTGCGTGTTTCAACACACCTGCTAAGTCAGTTGTACCAGAGGGATCATTTTCTCGGAAAATTTGCCCTACTAGACTGGATGTCACGTTTTCGTATCGCTTGAATTTACCAGAAAATAAATAAATAGTTATACCATCTGGGTCAAATTGCTCACACTTGCTAGCTAAAGCTAAAGTAGATTCCTGTGCTGCAATCCATCTACTTCTACCACCCTTTTGATCTTGGGTTGCCATGCTGCCGCTTTTGTCAATAATTAAGGTGTAATCACGATTTTCTAGCATTTATAATTTTCCCAATTCCAATTATTTAATAAAAAACTTTAAACTAATCAGCCAGTTATTGCCTTGATTAAGACATCAGTAAGACTCATTTCTTCTAATTCTTCTAAAGTGATGGTGTCACAAATATCAAATTTAGCACCAACACTTTGTAATCCATCATCTAAAGCATGAAGAAATTTTGTTGCTTTTGTATCAGCACCTACCTGAATGAGAGAAATCCTTAATTCTTGAGGATTATCCAAACGCTGAGTAGCATTAATAATTATCTCATAGACAGCTTTGCGATCGCCTTGTGTACCATCGGTAACAACTAAAATTACTTCTCCGGCTGGCTTGGTTTGACTATTAGCTTTACGTTGGAAGTAGTTATTAATTGCATCTTGTAGTACACCTGCTAAATTAGTTGTATCTCCAGGTATATTTTCTGTGAAAATCTGCTTGACTTTGGCTGAGGTTACATGGTCATAACGTTGAAATTCTTTAGCAAACAGATAAATCGTGATTCCATCTAGATCAAACTCTTCACATTTAGTAGCTAATGCAAATGTCGATTCTTGTAATGCTACCCATCTACTTGTGCCATTCTTTTGATCTTGGGTTGACATACTGGCACTTTTGTCAATAATCAAGGTGTAATCACGATTTTCTAGCATTTAATAAATTTCCTAAACATTTAGTCCAAACTGCTAAATTAAATTATCAATCAGTCAGTTATTGCGTTAGTCAATACATCTACAAGACTCATTTCTTCTAAGTCGTCTAAAGTAACCGTGTCGCAGATATCAAATTTAGCGCCGACACTTTGCAACTGGTCATCCAAAGCTTTAAGGAACTTAGTTGCTTGGGCATCTGAACCTACTTGAATGATCGAAATTGCTAATTCTTCATCACGCTCCATCTGGCGAGTAGCATGAATGATAACTTCAAATACAGCTTTGCGATCGTCTGGTTCACCATCGGTGATGACTAAAATTGTCTCTCCGTTTGGCTTGCTTTTACCGGCTGCTTTACGTTGAAAGTAATTATTGAGTGCGTCTTGAAGCACACCTGCTAAGTTTGTCGTCCCAGCAGGGTCATTTTCGAGAAATATCTGTGCGACTTTGGCTGAGGTGACATCATCGTAGCGTTTAAATTTACCGGAAAACAAATAAACGGTGATGCCATCAGGGTCAAACTGTTCAGCCTTTCTTGCCAAAGCGAGTGTAGACTCTTGGGCGATTTCCCATCTACTTCTACCGCCCACTTGGTCGGGTGTGGACATACTACCGCTTTTATCAATGATTAATGTATAGTCGCGATCGCTCATCATAATTTTCCTTTGATTGTTACCCTGCAATTCTAGTCTAACTCCGTTTTTTTACCAGTAAGCAAAGCCTTTAAGCTTTGTATCAATTTCTACGTGAACTAGCCGCACTGACTTGGATTACAAAGTACAGTGCAGACTTCCAATTTCACGGAGGAATGCCGGATCTCGGATCAGAATATAAGATGAAGCTAGTTTATAGTTATAGTCTGCGATCGGTGAAGAAGTTTTGTCAGTACAGCAGAAAATTGCTTACTTATTCTATGAGCAGAAATTTATCACTAAGAAAATCAATGTTAAAGAAGCGACGCTTTTCTCTGAAGAATATGCTACTTTAACCTCTTCAGAAGTTAAGCCTTGAGCATTTGTAGTATTACAAAGTTTTCAAAACAATTATAGAACTCCTATTTGATTTTTGAACAAGATTCAGTACGGATGTATCTTTATTTTCTTCCCAATTCCCAATTCCCAATCCACGCAAGTAAATATGGCTACGCCACGCTGCGCGAACAGGAATCCGGTTTGATTTCTGAAAATATACGTAGGATGTGTTAGCGACAGCGTAACGCATCAAACCCATGATCATAGTGCGTTACGAACTCCGTTCTAACACACTCTACATACCTAATTTTGTTCAAAAATCAAATAGTAATCCTATATATATTTATTGTGTATCAACTTAAATACGTCGTTTTAGGTTTTTACTAATCATTCTTTGATGAGAATAGAGCTTCGCTGTAGGGGCAATTCATGAATTGCCCCTACGACAGATGTGGTTTTTCCAATCATCTATAATTTGCTCTTTATTGCCAATGAAGTAGTAATTACGAATTACGAATTATCTCAATGCCTCCACTTCTTCAGGAACCTTCATTTGGTCGAGAATTCCCCAGATTTCTTGTAACATCGGCTCTAAGCCGGTGCGAGTAACTGCTGAAATTATAAAAACTGGGGCGTAGGAGAGATGATTAAGTTGGGTAGCTAAAGCCTCCAAATCGACAGTTTCCCGATCTACGGCATCAATTTTATTCAGCGCTAAAATTTGTGGACGTTCTGCTAAACCCTGTCCATAAGCTTTTAATTCTTCTTTAATTGTGTTGTAATCCCTAATCACATCATCACTGGTGGCATCAATCAAGTGAAGTAGCACTCGTGTGCGCTCAATATGACGCAAGAAATCATGCCCCAACCCAGCCCCGTGAGATGCTCCCGCAATTAGTCCAGGAATATCAGCGAAAACAGTACCATCGCCAGTTGGTTTCCGTACTACACCCAAATTTGGGATCAAAGTAGTAAAGGGATAGTCGGCAATTTTTGGACGTGCTGCTGATAAAGATGAAATTAAAGTGGATTTTCCAGCATTTGGTAAGCCAATAATCCCCACTTCTGCCAAAAGTTTCAACTCTAGACGCAGCTGCTTGATTTCCCCCGGTAATCCTGGGAGGGCGTATTCTGGGGCGCGGTTACGGTTACTCAAAAAATGCTGATTTCCTAGTCCACCTTTACCACCTTGGGCAATCAGTAAAGTCTGCTGAGGCTCAGTTAAATCTCCCAGCAGTTCGCCAGTTTCAGCATCATAAATAGTTGTACCGCAGGGAACTTCGATAATTAAATCCTTTCCTCCTGCCCCTGTGCAGTTATTTGGCCCACCACGAGTTCCTTTTTCTGCCTGAAAGCGATGATTATATCTGAAGTCCAGCAAGGTTTGGAGGTTTTCGTCGGCTACGAAAAATATCGAACCGCCTCGCCCTCCATTACCACCAGAGGGGCCACCAGTCGGCACGTATTTCTCTCGCCGGAAGGCGACAATACCATCGCCGCCCTTACCAGCTTCAACTTCAATTTTTGCTTGATCGATAAATTGCATACTTAAATAATAGTGAGAAGTGAAGAGTGAGGAGTTACAAATTATAACTCCTTACTCCTCACTCCTAACTTTAACTAAATATATGGTGAAACATCTTCACCGCATTTATCTGCTAGATAAGAGAGGGCGCGGAAACGTAAGCCCACCAGTTGCTCATACAAGGGGTTAATTTTACACATCGGGGGGATGTGGACAACCTTGCGTCCAAATAAGGTGACATCCCGCTCAAAGGGACACTGAGAGGGAATCATTTTACACAAAAAGCGGGCTACTCTTGGGTCTTGGATATCTAGCCCATCCAGCCAGTCGCGCAGGGGGTGTAGTGCATTAATTTGACGCTTTGTAAGCCCAGGGCTGGCGATCGCAGGGGTAAGTTGCTGTGGGTGTTCTAGGGTATGGCGAAGGGCTTCTAGTAACTCCTCTGGCTGTTCTAAGGCTTGGCAGAACTGATGTAGCACCTCATCTTCGCTAGGAGAATAAGTACCATCTGCGATCGCTACCATCACTGCTGTCCTTAAGAAATTTTCGGCGGCTGGTGTACCTTTACCCAACACTGCGGCTAATTCCTCTGGCGTAATTATCTCTAGCGAGTCCCATTTAATCTTAGGAGCTAATTCATCTTTGGTGATGTTGGCTATTAATTCCTGTTCTTGTGCATCAAAATTACCATCTGCCCAAGCAATGGTGAGCAGTCCACGCAACCAAGCGGCAATCTGTTCGCTGCTGTAGGGGGATTGAACGGTACTTGTCATAAACTCACGTCTCAAGCTTTCCTCAGTCACTACTAAGCTACCCTAATCGGCGACTAGGAAGATAGTCTGGGCAGCACAGAAAAATAAATCAGAGAGGTTTTCAAATCGCAAAAGCCGATCTTAGGGTAAAATTCATTTATCCTGTTATTGAGAATTTTTATATTTAAAGTAAACTTGATTGGAGTATCTTAAATATTCGTGCTACATCTCTACAAGGTTTCTGGATAAAGCATATTTAATTTTTGGAAATATCTATTAGTTAGATTAGGTTAACTCTAAGCAATAAAGGTATATATAATGTTTTTCTTTGGCATTGAACATGAAGTCGCCTTCCTAAACAAAGAAGGAAAATTTGCTGATTTTTCTCACACAAAATTTGCTGATTTTAATCAAATTATTGAAAAGTTACCCACATATCCCAGCGACTATCCTCAACTGCGCGTAGGTGATGCGGGTATTAAGATGAAGAGATGGTACATTGAGGGATTTGAAAGATTTGCAGATTCCGATGAAGTGATAGACTGTCATGTTAAAGGTATTGAAATTAGAACAACTATACATTCTGATATTCAAGGCGCTATTACGGAATTATCAGAAAGTTTTCACTTACTACGTGAAGTTGCTGCTAACTTTGACTTATCACCAGTTTTGGTCAGTTTTAATCCCTACAATCCGGCTTTTGAACCTCAACCTCCATTAAATGATTATGAAATCAAACAGCTAGAGGCTTATCCTGACGAACAAACTGCCAATATTCACATGGTGTCTTATGGGCCAGATTTAAATATTTCGGTGGCAGATTTATCTACTGAAAGTGTAATTGATATTGGCAAAAAGTTAACTTATTACAGTCCCTATATCGTTCCTTTTAGTTATAGTTCACCTTTTTATAACGGAGGTTTATGGGATGGGTTATCGGTACGAACATTTATCAGAACTGGAAAAAGACCAGCAGCCCTAGTTTTTGTTCAGAAAGAAGAACAACTAATTAATAGTACACCTTCACTAACAAAAATCGCCCGCATTCCGGCTGAAGTAGGACGTATTGAATTTAAAGCTTGTGATAGTTGTGATAATTTTTTAATCTACGCGTCTTTGCTAGCTTTATTAAAAGGTTTGGTGTTAGATAACACCTTACTGGGTAGAGAAACTGTACCCGATACAGCATTACATCAAATTTCTGCAAAAGAAGGTTTTGACAACGAGGATATTTTTGAGAATGCGATAAAAGTCTTGCAAGCAGCCGAAGTTGCCTTAGAAAATGACCCCGATGTTCATTATTTAATGCCCTTAAAAGTACTACTGGCGCAGCGAAAAACGAGATCTCATGAATTAATAGAAATGTTCAATCGAGTCAGTTCAATAGAAGAGGTAATAAGGCAGACTTATCAAGTTTAAATAAAAGATTTATTTTTCTCCTTTAAAAAGGGGATATTTATATAAATTTATACTTTACAAATATCCTATAAAGTGCATATTTGTGAAAGTGCATTGATTCGATAAAGTCTGGCTAACTGAACACAAATCCAGAGTCATTAATCTGCGACAACTATATTAAGTCGATATATCTAGAGACTGATTTTTATTGTAACCACAGATATAGAAAAGTTCATTCTAGAGATTGATGCAGACTTTAGCATTTTCCAAGTACAAGTAGAAACAGGGAAGCTTGAGAAAAGAAATGTTAATGTCAAATGTAATAATTTTGCTACAGAATTAAGGTGGTATTTGCTTATTATCCCTTATTGATTCGATGCAGAAATACAAAGATAATTTCTTCATTTCTTGATCAGGTTCCTTTTACAAGAACTTTCTGATTGAAGTTTAGCTTGCTATTTTTATTATTGCTCAATTTGCCAAATAAAAGTATAAGCTCTACTTTCTCAGTGTAAGTTCTGCGTTGTTAAAGCTGTTATCGAGGATTTCAAATGAAGATTATTGCTTCTGTTTTATCTATCTTAAGTCCAGTACGTTTTTTAATTGTAGGCTTTACTTGCGCCTTACTATTGTTATCTAGTGCTTTTCCTGCTTTTGCGATCGATAGCTACCAAAGTGACTCTACCGAAGGCACTACACAACTGCTTGACATTCAGCGCAAAACTGATGAAGCTGCTAAAGAACCACCAGCAGGATTGAAAAAGGTTCAAAAGGAGTCCAACAAAGGACTCAACGAGGTTCAGGGAGATGCTGATATTGACAAGCAGAAGCGTCCTGAGAATTCACAGGGTGCAACCTCTGTGGAAGAAAATATTAAGAATGTGTTGGAGAAAGTTACAGGTAAGTAACTAAATTAATAGTTCTGGTAATTTTTGGGTAGTAATGGGTGATTGCTTTTACGCAATCACCCATTACTAATTATTAAGGTTAAGCTTACTAGCAAATTAAATTAATTAAGTATAAAGCTATCTTCACATAAGCATTGTTGTAAAACTGAGTTTAGATAATTTAAACTAACTATTATATTTAATATTCTTATGTTTGAAATTTTAAATCGCTAATTACTAGACTATTGGCTGAATACTACCTATTAAGACATAGGCACAATTATCAATTTGGTAACTCATCTAAGCTCATAATGTTTCCTTTGGTTGATGTGGAATGTATCTGAAATTTGAGAAGTTAGTAAATAAGTTTGCTTAGGGATGGAAAAACAATGCGTGCGATAAACATTGGGTTAACAGAAGAACAGCGTCAAGGTGTAATTAATCTGTTAAATAAAGATTTGGCAGATGCCTATCTACTGTTGGTAAAAACCAAAAAGTATCACTGGGATGTCGTTGGCCCTCAGTTCCGCTCTTTGCACCAGCTTTGGGAAGAACACTACCAAAAGCTGACTCTAAATATTGATGCTTTGGCAGAGCGAGTTCGTGCTTTGGGTGGTTATCCAGTTGGCACAATGGAAGGATTTCTTAAGATTGCTAGCCTCAAGGAACATGCTGGTAATGTTCCCACAGCAACAGGGATGGTAGCTAATCTAGTGGAAGACCACGAACAGGTTATTCGTAACTTAAGAGACCATGTGGATCAGTCTGGTGACGACTTCCACGATCAGGGAACTGCTGACTTTCTGACTGGACTCATGGAAGAGCATGAGGAAATGGCTTGGATGCTGCGTTCATTTATTGAAGGCGAAGCACTAGGTCCAGATGGTAGACAGCCAGCAGAAGGGGCTAAAACTCCTGTAGGTGTGTAGCTCATAACGTCTAAGTTAAAAATGGGTGTTTGTGAAACTAGTTAGAAGGAGGATTAATTCCTCCTTTTAATTAGTCTGAAAGAATTAATTTGCTTGCATCTAACTATTCAATATATTCATTGTAAAAGCAACATAATACAAGGAGTATTTAAGTGACAGAAGTATATAAAGCAGAACGTACTATATCTGCCGTATTCAAAGAACAGAAGCAAATTGATGATGTAATTCGACGTTTACTAGACAGAGGTGTACCTAGAGATCATATTTCGGTCATGGGTAGAAACTTTCAGTCAGAAACTAGAATCGCTGGCTTTATTAGTAAAAAGGATGTGATTCTGGGAGGTTTGAGAACAGGGGCAGTTTTTGGTTCCTTGTTTGGTTCCTTTCTCAGCTTGCTTACGGGTGTAGGCGTACTGTTTATTCCCTTTGTCGGCCCAATCGTAGCAGCAGGGCCTATTGGTGCAGTGTTGCTGGGGGCTGCTAGTGGAGCGATCGCAGGTAGTGCAGGTGCTGGTCTGGTGTCGGTTCTAACTACTTTGGGGATGCCAGAAGATAAAGCAGCTATCTACCAAACCCGCTTACAAGCTGGTGAATTCTTAGTGATGGCAGAAGTTCCGAGCGATCGCACTGGCGAATTTCAATTGCTACTCGAAAGTGCTGGTGGCGAAGAAATTAATACGATCGAAAAAACCTTTGCTCGCCCTTGTCCTGGACAGTGTAACAGTCCAGATGACTTGTCTCCTGAAGTTCGCGCTCATCTTTCTGATGAAGCTCAACGCACATTCATAGAGCGTTATAACACTGTCTTCAATGAAAAAAATGACGAGTTCACAGCCGAACAAGCTGCTTGGGAGTCTGTTCATCAGCAATATGATGAAGATCAAAACGGCGTTTGGTCAAAAGCTAAAGTTAAAGTTTAAGGATTTCCAAGAAATAAATTGTCCAATTTTATCCAGTGGTTATCTTGTCAGCATTTAGTTAAATCAAGTCGAAATACAATTTCGAACATAGCTGAGACTCTGTTTTTGTTCTTATTTATTTGAGTCTCAGTTTTTTGTGTTATTTTAAACCCCTTCATCACTATTTATTGATTTTATTCTCAATAATTAAGGACTTTGAAAAAGTCCTTAATTATTCAAATATACTTGTAAGCTTTTTCAGACTTTATGAATCGTCGAACTCACCTTAATGTAGGTTTACAATAACGACTATCATACGGCATTAATGTTTACATTCACTTCGGAGCAAGCAAAATACTTCTTGCGGAAGTTGTCATGCGTCAATTGATAATGCTGAGTCTGTAATTTCCTGTTTCAATATCAACATTGATAGCTAAAAGCGGAGTATCTGGTGCAGCATACTTTAGCCCAAGCCAGTTTATAAACCACCAGCCGCTTTATCTGCTTGGGTGGGTTTGTATAGACGTTTTGTCTTTACCTATTTATATACCAATAACAGGTAGCTTTCTATACCAATAACAGGTAGTGGCTCTGGGGTGAATTCTTGTCAGTTCGTGGACAAAGTGAAAATAGTCGCAGACTAATTGAAAATTATGTTTGTGTAACCCTTCTGCTGTCGTAATCGCTCATAGCAGCTTCGCTACTTTCGCCTCTATTTAATTTCAGAGGATGTTTGAACTAACGGTGTTTGTACTGTATCCAATTTCAGTGAGTCTAAAGACCTAGTAAACTGAATACATAACCCGGTAAACTGGATGCTCAAACCGATGACGGCTATGATGGCGGAAATCTTCTCGAAACGACTCATTGCTTTTTCCCTCCTAGTGTTTGAGATAATTTTAAGCAAGTTACTGATTTGTTGTTTGGGTGTTGCTTTGTTAAACCGATATCGGCGTAATTTCATAGTTGCACTAGTTGAATAAACACCAGCTGCACAAAGACTGTGAGTCTTGATAAACAAGTCCAGTAAACGCTTGTGAAGCCGCTTGCATCTAGCATAAGAATATGAGTAAAGGACAGTTCGACAAAGCATTCAACGAGTTAACACATAAACGACGGGAAGTATTGATAAAGTTTTTGGCTGGACAGACAGATGAAGAGATCGCTAAATCCCTAAGTACTGTTCAATCAACAGTAAGACAACACATCTTAGCAATCTCTAGGAAGTTTGGTTTAGAAAATGAGTTTCCAGACGAACGCCGCTCAAAACGTCCTGATTTGATTGCTCTTTTTCAGAAGTACAAGCCAGAGTTAATAGTTGGTAAAACTCCTATAGAAACGACAACATTAGAACAGATAACTCAAAAAAGCATACCAGATAAGAATTTTGTCGGGCGTGAAAGAGCGATAGCACATCTCAACGACTTCAACAGCCGAGGCGCAAAAGTTATCCTGATTCAAGCAAAAGGTGGTGTAGGAAAGACAACTTTAGCCAGAAATTATCTCAAGCAAAAATTTGGTTTTTATATAGAGTTTCCGATTGCCAAAGAAACTGAGAATATTACTCCAATTGAAAGTTTAGTTCAGGAACGGCTACGGCAACTGAATGAAGAACCAGGACGTGAGTTTGGCGTATCACTTGAACGCTTTCGCCAAAAACTTCAGGCTCAAAGAATTGGAGTTTTAATTGATAATCTTGAACCTGCACTGGATGAAAATGGTAAGTTTATCAAGCCTCATCGCTGCTATGTAGAGTTATTGCGAGTTTTAGCCGATCCAAGTTTGCAGTCATTGACACTGATTACCAGCCGCGATCGCCTACATGAATCTGATGTTTCTGTTTCGAATTATATTCTAGAAGGTTTATCTGTCAACGCATGGGAAGAATATTTTAACAGCCGCAGTCTTCAAACAAATTCTCCAGCTTTGAGTTCTATACACAATGCCTACGGAGGAAATGCTAAAGCAATGGAAATTATTGCTGGTGCTATTCAAGTAGAATATGCAGGAAATGTAGAGCAGTATTGGCAAATGAATCAGGGAGATTTATTAGTTGAGGCTGATTTAAGAGATTTAGTCACCACTCAGCTTAATCGTTTAGAACAACACCATTCTCCAGCTTTTAAGCTCCTCTGCCGTTTAGGATGTTATCGTTATCAAGATATTGCAACAGTTTCTATTAATGGGCTTTTTTCTTTGCTATGGGATGTACCAGAGTCACAACATCTGCGGGTAGTTAATTCTTTACGCGATCGCTCTTTAGTGGAGTTTCAAAAGGGCGAACACTGGTTGCATCCAGTGATTAGAGAAGAAGCAATAAGTAGGCTGAGGACGAGTGAAGATTGGGAGACAGCAAACTGTAAGGCAGCAGAATTTTGGACAAATAGTGTTAACAAGGTTGACATTATAGAGGAAGCATTACAAGCTTTTGAAGCTTACTATCATTATCTAGCCATTTATGATTTTGAAGCAGCTTGTAGTGTAATTGTATATAAAAGAAAATCAAAATGGGAATGGCATAACTTAGAAGGTGGAGCAGGGCTTAGTGGTTCACTTCGTAGATTAGGTTTATCGCAAAAACTGATATTAGCGGGAAATCAAATAATAGGTAATGTTTTACATATAATAAATTTAGCAAGTATTCACATTAGTCTTGCTCAAAGCTATTGGTTCGCTGGTAATCTTTCTGAAAGTCTTAGGGAATATAAAAATGCAGAAATATTAAGTCTTGAATGTTTACATACAAATACTAATAGCCAAAATGATTTAATATTGAACAGGTTTTATTTGGGTTCATTAGTAGGCAAAGGTATTTGTAAAATAGATTTATTAGAAATGGAAGAAGCAGAAGGGATTTTTTTAAAGCTTTTAGAAATTTCTCATCCAAAAGATTATTATAACTTTCAAATAGAAGCATACTATGGTTTAGCTTTTATATATTCAAAAACTTCATTTAAAGAAAAAGCACAAGATTTTGCTAATAAAAGTTATAACTCATCAAAAGATGACTCAGATGAATTAAATGAATGGGCTATAGGACATAGATATATATTTCTAGGATTAACTTATAAAAACTTAGGAGATATCCAAACATCTTTTCAAATGTACAATCAGGCCGTGATCTTTGCTGATGACAACCACTATGCTCAAATTAAAGCTAGGGCTTTAACTGGTCTAGCAGAACTTTATCGAGAACAGCAAGAATTTGAAATAGCATTTTCTGATCATTCAAAAGCAATAGAAATGCTGGAGAAAATAGGTGCTAAATGTGACCTTGCTGAAGCTTACTATCAATTGGGATTGACTCATAAAAAAAAGGAAGAATTACAAAAAAGTAAAGAAAATTTTCAGAAAGCGATTCAACTATTTAGAGAAATAGAAGCACCCAAGCAAGTAGAGAAGGTACGACGTGCAACAGACAATGGTGAAAGTAATCAGATAGAGTGAAATGAAATAAAATATAAGATTCTGTTCAGTAACTCCAAATCATCCAGGGATTCAACCCCGGATGATTTGCTCTTTCTACCTCCTGCAACTGCGGTTTTAAATCTTCTCTATGGCAATTTATAACTACCAACACGCAAATTTAACTGGCCTTGACGCGGGTTTTGGCTGAATATAAATGCGCCTTCTTCACTTTCCCCACTAGATAAAAAGTCGATCTGTTGCTCTCCTGTTTCTGTAACTTTGCCGTCAATCATTAACTCAGCCATAATCTGAACTGACTCAGCTGTATCTCCTCCACTATTCACAACTTCAAAAGGAACATAAAATTGGCCATCAATTTCCCGAATTGTTTCTTTTTTGGTAACAGAAAGAATGGGAGGTTGATTCTTTTCATTCAGCCAAGTGTAACCAACTAAACTCACAATGATTGCTAGGATAAGTGAAGCGACGCTGAATGTTACCCACTCAGCTATTGAGCGCTTTGGTGGTTGTTCTGTTTGAGTCATATTGCTAACCTGCCGGCTGCACCGCCAATAGTTGCAGGTAAGCCCAGCATCAACGTGTGATCTAACCACATTGTCCAAGGATCACTAAAGGTTAACTTTTGAAAGAACCACAGCATAAAAGCGCTTGCTAGAAGTGACACTAGGTAAGACATCATAGTTTCGCTCGATGGTCGTTGGAAAATTCCCTTTTGCTCTCTTCGCTTTTGCTGGTCAGAAAAGCCTGCTTGAAATACAATTCCATAAGAAATTAGTAAAGATGTGGCGATCATTGCTAACTCCCAAGGTGGCGAGGCTGCGGCTGCAAGCATAGTAATTTCATCTGTTGGAGCGATGTTAAATGCAATTATGGTTGCACCAATTAGGGTTCCGCCCACATCGGCAAAGGTGGCGTTTAACTCATCTTTTTGGTTGCTAGTTGTGCTGTCAGCTTTTTGTCCTTCTCCATTGCTGTTTCTACTATCTCCCAACAACTGGTTGGCTAATGCTACACCAAGAGCAAATGGCACACTTTCAAAGATGATTTTACCTAAAGATTCTTTTAGGGAAGTTTCTAGTGTCAATTCTCGCAATAGTAGCAGCACAAAGGCAGAGCAAGCTAGTCCGATCGCGATCGCTTCTACAGTATCCATTGCGGCTTGAAGAGCTAGCCAGCTATATCTGCGTTTCCGAAAGCCTTCTGTCTGATTGAGCAAGTACACCACGATAAACATAAATGCGATCGCCATCATCATCAGTTGTGGTTTTACCAGCGATCCAATCCACCAAACTTCCATTGTATAAAGTAAGGGTATGCCAAATAAAAAACCACCACAAGCACCCCGAATAATATCATTAATCTCACTCCTCCATACATCTTTTTTACGTTTTGTTGCCACTCCTTTTCTGCCCTTTTATTGAAAATTTACTTTGACTTCTCTAATTTTCTATGAATATGTATATAGCAGTCTTAAATACTTTGTGAAAAGTTAAATCCCCAACTTCTCAAAGAAGCCGGAGATGTGAACAGTGCAAATTTCTATGAATTCGGATTTTTTAACGTGCTTACTCTGTAGCTCACCGTATCTATCTTAAGATACATAATCAACTGAATTTTTCTATCGGTTGATGGAGGTCAAAAATAATACATTACTGTTAGTTTATGTAATAGCTGAATCAACTACAAGCGGGAGATACAAACCATGAGTACCGAAAAAAGAGTAGAAGCTACTGTAAAGAATATTGAAGGAAAAATCCAAGAGGTTGTGGGTGAAATAACAGGGAATCCACAAGATAAAGCTGAAGGACAAGCAAAGCAAGCTGAAGCCCAAGTTGGTCACACTGTAGAAAACATTAAAGATGAACTCAAGAAAGCTTTAGAATAATTTAGTTTTTGCAGTGCAGCAACACTAACCATGATTAATTACTGATACCTTAACATTAATTACTCCACCAACCATGAGGAAGTGGAGTTTTTGTATTTGCGTAAAATCTGAAAGGGTGAATTCCTAAGAAATTGCTTTTTACCACGATTTTTCTAGAGATTTAATTCAACTAATAACTGGCACGATTAGCTAATAGGTTCCAGACAAAAATGGCAATTATTGCGCCAATTACAGCAACAATGACACCGGGGATACTGAGGGTTGTTTAAGATGGTAAAATATCAAGAATTATTGGGAGGAATCAATCCTCATGACTTTTATTGTTGCTAAATGGACGATTGAAGAGTATCACCGCATGATTGATGCTGGCATTTTAAGCGATCGCAAAGTTGAACTACTTAAGGGGGAAATTGTCGAAATGTCGCCGGAAGGGGAACCCCATGCTTATTGTAGTCATGAATCGGCAGAGTATCTAGCGGATTTGTTAGGTAAACGTGCTGCAATCCGACAAGCCAAACCTATCACCTTACCTAACGACTCGGAACCAGAACCAGATATTGCCATTGTCCAACGTTTAGGGCGCGAGTATCGAGAGCATCATCCCTATCCAGAAAATATTTTCTGGTTGATTGAGTATGCTAACTCCAGTTTAGAAAAAGATTTAGAGAAGAAAACCAAAATCTACGCAGAAGCAGGTATTTTAGAGTATTGGGTTGTAAATCTCAAAAAGCTTCATTTAGTAGTGTTTAGAGAAGTCTTAGATGGAGAGTACGCAACAAAATTGACATTGACTGCGGGAACAATTCAACCGCTAGCATTTCCAGATATTTCTGTTGCGGTGGAACAGATTATTAATAGTTAAGGTAATTACAATTCAAAATCAAAAGGTCAAATAAAAGTCCACGTTGATAGAGGATAAAAAACACAGTAAATCAGGATAAGCGAGCTTTTTGTGACAAATGGGCAGAGGGAAGTAAGTAGAGCAGCGTGAATAATTCAAGGTTTGTAGTGAGGACTTTAGTCCTCTTATAAGGGCTGTTAGCGAAGCGTTCCCGCAGGGTAGCCCACGCTACGCGAACACTACGAACTGAACTGATATCAATATCTTTTATATTACTTAATCTAGTTTGATTTGTTCCCACCGACTTACTTACCTGTGAAAGACGATATGATACAGCGATCGCAAGCATACTCAAGGCCCCAAGCATTGATATCGATACGACGAATGCCAAAAAGCTTAATTGAACTGTATTGCTCGATAAACTCTCTTTAACTTCTCAACTCTGTGTTCTCTGTGTCTCTGTGGTTAAATAAAATGCTTTTGAACCGCAGAGACGCGGAGGGCGCAGAGAAAAAAAAGAGATTTGGCATTACTGAAAACATCAAATTCCATGACTTTTTCCAATTACCCAATTACGCCGGAAAAACCGGGCTAAAGCTGATTCTTCTAAGGATAAATAAATTGGCCGTCCGTGGGGACAAGTGCGGGGGTTGCGAGTGCGTTGCCAATTATCTAAAAGTGTCTGCATTTCTTGTTGATCCATCGGTGTACCGTTACGAATGGCACTGCGACAGGCGACAGCTACTTGGGCCGTTTGTAAATCGCCTCCCCAACTAAGCTCTAAAATTGCTTCTGCACAGTCGTCTCGCTGTTGTAAAGGTGCAGGTATGTTTCTGACAGCCCAAAGTTGCTCGCCAAAGGGTTCTATTTCTAAACCGATGCGTTGCAGTTGCGATACTTGCGCTGACGACAATTGATAAAGAATGATTGGCGGTTCGACGGGGACAAGTTGCCAATCATCGCATAATTGCTCATACAAAACTCGCTCATGGGCAATGTGCTGTTCTACTAACCACATACCACCTGGATGTTCAGCCACAATATAGGTATTACTAACTTGAGCGATAGCTTTTAAGGAATTAGGATTTTTGCAATCTTCCTTGGGATTTTGAGGATTGAAATTGTAGCCGCCTTTAGCTTCTGCGGCTTTGAGTAATTTACTAACTCGTGTTGTGTGAACAGCTTCTTTGAGATTGGGAGAAGAGATACTGAGCGCTTGGTTAATTGCTTGGGTAATTTGCTCTTGCCAATAAATGATTTCGTTGAGGTAAATTTCTGTTTTTGCTGGATTGCGATTCCAGTTAATTTGATCGGGAGAAATGGCAAGATGTAAGAAACAAATTGGATAGCGATCGCGCGGTAATGTTCTGTGAAATGCTGATAATATCGTTTGCTCTAGTTCCGGTGTTTTAACTATCCTGCCGTTAATGGCTACACGTACCCAATCTGGACGATGACGATGACAGCGATCGGGTAATCCTACCACTAAAGTGAGTGCTGAGTGCTGAGTGCTGAGTGCTGAGTGAGGAGTGAGGAGTGAGGAGTTAGGAGTTAGGAGTTCTGGATTTAGTGGGTTGGGTATTTCGAGTTTTATTTCTTGCAAGTCACCTTGTCGCACTTGGGGTAAAATCTGCGGTAGGAGTTGCCCAGTTGTTCTAGCCGGAGAGATGGTGAACCATTGACGGTCATTTTGCCAAATCTGCCAGGTGACGTGGGGATGACACAGGGCGACTTGGTGAATTGTGGTTTGCACAGCTTTCATTTGCTGGGCAACTGTGGGCAATCCCTGACGACGTGATGAGCAATTACCGAAAAGATGAGAAACTGTCACCACTGTACCAGGTGCGATCGCAGTTACTTCAACTTGCACAACTTTCCCACCATCGCCATAAATTATCCGCCATCCTAATTTTCCACCCACAGGACGGCTCAAAATTTCCAAATCTGCCAGAGTTGTTAAGCTATGTAACGCCTCACCACGAAACCCTAAACTGTTAATTTTCCATAAATCGGCACTAGAGCGAATTTTACTGGTGCTGTGGGCTGTGGCTGCTTGTTGCAAATCATCTAGGTTCATTCCACAACCATTATCTGCCACACGAATTCGCCATTGCTGTGGCCATAAAGAAACCACAATTCGCGTTGCACCTGCGTCTAGGGAATTTTCTACCAATTCCCGCACCACAGAGGCTAAAGAGTCGATTACCTCACCGGCTGTAATAAGATATACGACTTCTGTTGGTAGAGCTTGAATAGTAGATGCCATAAATTATAGTTTATAGCTTCTGGGGGTAAGAGAAGTAGGAAGAGATGAGAGATTATTTTCAACTAGCTAGTTGCAAATTATTAACTTATTACACTGAAAACTCAATTAAAAGGCGATTTTTGATAAATTGCTTGTGAGGTTATAAGCAGGAAAAGCTTATGAGTAATAATTTAGTTGCTGATGTCCATGATTTAAAGACCCGTTTGCAATGGGGTCAACCAGGTTTTACAATTGTTGATGTGCGCGATCGCCACACCTACAATCACGGTCGGATAAGTGGAGCAATACCCATTCCATTAGACGATTTGGCATCTAAAGCCAAATCTGCCCTACACAAAGAACGCCATATCTATATTTATGGCGACACTGATGAGCATACAACCCAGGCTGCACAAATTCTCAGAGGCGCAGGGTTTATTGAAGTAGCGGAAATCAAAGGTGGCCTTGCAGCTTGGATTTCAGTCGGCGGTGCTACAGAAGGTGTTGGCGCTTAAACTTAACCCAGGCATACTAATCTAAGTCTATTTATCTCATCATTGCTGGTTTTTTGTACTGCACATTAGACTTCTAGCAAAAATCAGAATTAGCGAAAAATTAACCACAGATAAACACCGATGAATTATCTGTGAACATCTGTGGTTTAATTTCTAAAACATTGTTTTTGCAAGATAACTATTGTGCATTACAGCTTTCTCTACAGCATCATTATAAAAACCAGTGATTGCAACATTAATTAACATTAAATCATCTTACTTTTTGCTTATCTTTAGGTGGTCGTTAATTACTATCTCTTGTTGCCAAAACTTTAGGTGGTTCAGGTTTGAGCAAACCGTTCAACAAGGATGCAGGACGTTCACTGTAAGGCCAAGCGAAAGCATGACGGAAAGCGGCATCCTGACAAGCTTGAAGTTGCTCAAAACTAATGATGTCGTAAGTCAAGAGATTTTCATACTCAAACGGTAGACGCATATTGTGCAACCCAGCATTATCAGTACAGATAGCAATATCTACCCCAGCTTCAAAACAACGGTCAAAAACTAATTTGAGTTGACGTATATCCTGCAAAGTACCAGTTTTTAAATAAGTTGTGGGGCAAACCTCTAAACACTGTCCGCGTCTAGCTACATCATTAAGTAACTCTGGATACAGTAGGGGGATTTGGATACCGTGACCGATTCGCATCAGATAGGGTAACAGTTCGGGATAACAACCTGCGGTGGTTTCATATAGATGTCCCGTGGTTTTAACGCCTAGCGATCGCGCATAATCATATAAGCTAATCCATTCTTCTAAGCGATCGGCATAATAGCTATCACCCCCTGCGACATCGACTGCACAGACATACTGCTGATTTTGTGCCGCTAAATCAACAATCGCCTTGTTCACCTCATAAGGTAGGCGGGTGTGCATACAGAGAATTTGGCTAGTCACAATCGGATGTTCTGGCTGGTGGCTTGCAAGTCCTACTACTTTTACAATTTCTGCCATCTTGTCAATTCTCTGTGATTGATTCAGATGCTCAGGTGTCCGCAAATAGGGAGTGTAACGCAGTTCCAGATAAGCCAAATTTTCAAAGATGTAAGCACCCCGCACCAAGCGATAGATAAAGTAAGGCAAAGTCTCAACTGTTTGCACACTTTCTACCAAGGTGTGTAATTCTAGATACTCATCTAGGGTGTTGCGTGGACGGGTGTAAAAATCTTCAAATTGTGAATAGTCAGCAAAACGGGAAATCAACTCCGAAGAATGTCGCTCGAAATATCGCCATAGAACTCGCGGTACGACGGAACCGCCCAAATGTCTATGTAATTCAGCATATAAAGCCATAGTGGTATTTTTAGGTAAAAATTTCAATAATTGTAACAAAAACATCGAAAGAAAAAATCTTACTCGCAAAAATTTAGAGCAAAGTAGAGATTTACCACCATCTGAATTTTCAATCCAAGTCTTACTAATTGAGGTTTCGCTCGGTTCCTATACAGAATATGAGAACAAAATAATAAAAAATCAAGTTTTTTAGGGAAAGGCGCGAAGCGCACGCTACGCGAACAAGGTTTCAGGTTTTCAATGCGTAAGTCCTGCTTATGCCGTGCTGTACTAGATGCAGCCAGAAGGTCGGTATTTATCCTTATTTTATGAAAATCCAGTATTTAATAGAGTTTTGAGGATAAATCAACTTGACATTATCAAGATTAAATTGATAACATTTAAAACCCTTAGTTTTTGTGTTATAGTTAAATAAATATTTAAATTGTTGAGCAAGTAAAATATAACAATATGTTTTATTTTAGCTAAACAAAATCTTGGGCGAGGTTGATATTAAGTGAAAATTCAAGCGTTGGATGTCAAGGCTGGCGATCGCATTATTGCTTACTGCAACAACAAAATGCAAACCTGCAAGGTAAAACGCATATTAGATCCTGGTCAATCTAATATCACACTATCAGTATTCACTTCTGAGAATTATCGCGGTTGCTCAGTTTCATCTATAGTCCGCTTCCAATCGAACGCCTTAGTTGATTTGGTAAGTTAAAAATAAAGAAAACATTCCATCTCAAAACTGTCTCTAGCTATTATCCAGCCTAAAGCTGGATTTAGTTTATCTTAAATGTGCGATACCTACGCACATCCAAATTTGTTAATTGTGGCTGATAATTTTTCATCAAAAGTCAGTGATGCTGAACCAGTCAAGACGATAGCAATAAACTAACTAAATAAACTGTAGCGGACATTTGATAGCTTTTAGACAATGGGCTTAAGCCCATTGTTTACTTTGCTATGCTAGTTATTTTTCACATCATAAGCCATGTTAAAAAAATTAGATTTCAGCATTCTCATCTAGAATGGTTCCTTCTACATTGGCTCCATCCAAGTTCGCTCCGCTCAAATTTGTCTGGTTCAAATCTGCTTGGGTGAGATTTGCCTGAGATAAGTCGGCTACAGTTAAGTCTGCACCACTTAAATCCGCTCCATCTAGATTCGCCGCTATCAAGCTTGCTTCCTGCAAATCCGCCTCACTCAAGTTAGTTTCAATCAACTTAGCAACTGTCAAATCAGCTTGACTCAAATTAGCTCCTTCCATTGCTGCTCCATCCAAGATAGCTCCATCCAAAATAGCTCCGCTTAAGTTGCTACCACTGAGATTAGCATTAGTCAAATCAGCTCCATTTAAGTCTGCTTCAATTAAACTGGACTGGGCTAAATTAGCATGACTCAGATTAGCTCCATCCAAAATAGCTCTATCTAAAATTACATTACTGAGATTGGCTTCCCTTAAGTTTGCTTCGCTTAAGTTGACACCAGTAAAGTCTCTGACACCTGCGGCATAGTTTTTCAGGAATTGATCTGCTTTCATATCTGTCGCTGTGCTAAGGAACGCTTAATTAGGCTATAAAAATGACTCAGACAAAGCAGTATGTCTCCATCCAGTACAGCGCAACGGAGAATGGCTGTGGCAGATAAAACTAGAGTGAATATGAAATTAGCTTTATATATATTAGTTATCCTCTATTACTGGCGCTACTACCTAGAGTTATGATTTATTTTCATACTTAGGAGAGATGTTGAGAGATGAAAAAATTTAAGCATTAGTGCAAAGCGTTGTAGTGAGGACTTTAGTCCTCAAATATTCAAGCACTAAAGTGCTTACTAAAAACCTAGCAAAATTAATACGATAGACCACTAGTGCCGTGTCAAGCCTCAATTTAGGTAGGGAGAGGTTTATGAAACTCGCTCTCAAAAAGCAAATTTTGGTTTTCCTGCCATCTTCTATAATTGATAAAACCTGCACACCTAATTTTAGGCATGAGACTGTGACCGAACCAGGAAGTTACAAAGATACTGTAAACCTACCCAAGACTAGCTTTGATATGCGGGCAAACGCCATCAAGCGCGAGCCGGAAATCCAGAAATTTTGGGAAGAAAATAAAATTTACGATCGCCTCTTTGAAAATAACCCCGGCGAATTATTTATACTGCACGATGGGCCTCCCTACGCTAATGGCTCACTCCATATTGGTCATGCCTTAAATAAAATTCTCAAAGATATTATTAATCGCTACCAACTGCTACAAGGGCGTAAGGTTCGCTACATTCCTGGTTGGGATTGTCACGGTTTACCAATTGAGTTAAAAGTTTTGCAGAACATGAAGTCAGCAGAACGGCAAAACTTAACGTCTTTACAACTGCGGCAAAAAGCGAAAGAATTTGCCCTAGCTACGGTAGATAACCAGCGCCAAAATTTTAAACGCTACGGTATTTGGGGTGATTGGGACAACCCTTATCTAACTCTAAAGCCGGCTTATGAAGCGGCTCAAATTGGCGTATTTGGTCAGATGTTCTTAAAAGGCTACATCTATCGCGGTTTGAAGCCGGTTCACTGGAGTCCGAGTTCTAAAACTGCTTTGGCTGAAGCTGAGTTGGAATATCCTGAAGGTCACGTTTCCCGTAGTATCTATGCAGCTTTTGCAATCACAAGTTTGTCCGAAGCTGTAAAACCACTATTATCGGAATATCAGTCAGATTTAGGTGTAGCTATCTGGACAACCACACCTTGGACAATTCCGGGAAATTTGGCGGTGGCGGTGAATGCAGATTTGAATTATGCAGTGGTGGAAGTTTCCCATCCAGAGGTGCAGAGTAATTTTCAATACCTTATTGTTGCTGCTGATTTAGTCGAACGTTTATCTTCAACATTGGGAGTTGAGTTAACTGTAAAAGCCACGTTCAAGGGAAATGACTTAGAACATACTACTTATCGTCATCCTCTATATGACCGCGAAAGTCCGATTGTTGTGGGTGGTGATTACATTACTACTGAGTCGGGTACTGGGTTGGTACATACTGCACCCGGTCATGGTCAAGAAGATTACATCGTTGGTCAGCGCTACGGTTTACCCATTCTTGCACCAGTCGATGACAACGGCAATTTTACCGAAGAAGCGGGAGAATTTGCGGGGTTAAATGTGCTGGGTGATGGGAATCAGGCGGTGATTGATGCCTTAAATGCGGCTGGTTCTTTGCTGAAGGAAGAACCATATCCCCACAAATATCCTTATGATTGGCGGACGAAAAAGCCGACGATTTTCCGCGCTACTGAACAATGGTTTGCTTCCGTGGAAGGATTTAGAGAAGAAGCACTAAAAGCGATCGCCACGGTAAAATGGATTCCAGCCCAAGGTGAAAATCGCATCACGCCAATGGTGGCGGAACGTTCCGACTGGTGTATCTCTCGTCAACGCGCTTGGGGTGTACCCATTCCCGTTTTCTACGATGAAGCCACCGGGGAAGTACTGCTGAATGAGGAAATTATCAACCACGCTCAAGGAATTATTGCAGAAATTGGTTCTGATGCTTGGTGGGAATTATCCGTTGAGGAATTATTACCAGAATCCTATCGTAATAATGGTAAGTCTTACCGCAGAGGTACAGACACAATGGATGTATGGTTTGATTCTGGCTCATCTTGGGCAGCTGTCGTCCAACAACGTCCAGAGTTACGCTACCCAGCTGACATATATTTAGAAGGTTCCGACCAACATCGCGGTTGGTTCCAGTCAAGTTTGCTCACCAGTGTAGCGGTAAATGACATTGCACCTTACAAAACTGTGCTAACTCACGGCTTCGCTTTGGACGAACAGGGCCGGAAGATGAGCAAGTCTGAAGGAAATGTGGTTGACCCAAATACAATCATTGAAGGTGGGAAAAATCAAAAAGTAGAACCGGCTTACGGTGCAGATGTCTTGAGATTGTGGGTATCATCGGTAGACTATTCTGGCGATGTCCGCATTGGGAAAAACATCATCAAGCAGATGAACGATGTCAGAGGCAAAATTCGCAATACAGCGCGGTTTTTGCTGGGTAGCTTGGATGATTTTGACCCAGAAAAAGATACAGTTCCCTTCGAGGAATTGCCAGAACTTGACCGTTATATGCTGCACCGCATCACCGAGGTATTTGAGGAAGTAACGCAAGCCTTTGATAGTTTCCAATTCTTCCGCTTTTTCCAAACAGTACAGAATTTCTGCGTGGTCGATTTATCCAACTTTTATTTGGATGTTGCTAAAGATAGGCTGTACATCAGTGCAAAAGATGCTTTCCGCCGTCGCAGTTGTCAAACAGTGCTGAAAATAGCTTTAGATAATTTAGCACGAGCGATCGCACCAGTGTTATGCCACACCGCCGAAGACATCTGGCAATATCTCCCTTACAAAACACCTTACAAATCGGTGTTTGAAGCTGGTTGGGTACAGGTTGAGGAAAAATGGCGTAATCCAGAATTGGCGGAATTTTGGGACACACTAAGACAACTCCGCACCGATGTTAATAAGGTGTTAGAACAAGCCAGGATAGAAAAACTCATTGGTTCTTCCCTAGAAGCGAAAGCTTTGATTCATATACCTCACAAACAATTAGGCGATGCTATCAAAGCCTTTAACCCGGTTAAGGGTAACGGTATTGATGAACTGCGCTATCTATTGCTGACTTCCCAAGTGGAATTATTAGATTCTGCTCAAGGGTTGCAAGGATTGGAATATACAGCGCAGACGGAAGATTGGGGAATTGCGGTAGTGAAAGCAGATGGTGAAAAATGCGATCGCTGTTGGAACTACTCTACTCGTATGGGAGAATCAGCAGAACACCCCTTAATTTGCGAACGGTGTGTTGCAGCCTTAGCCGGAGAGTTCTAGTTAAATAGACCTGAGTTCAACGAACCCTCCCTACCTTGAAATAAAGTTCAAGCCTTTCCCTCTCCAACTCGGAGAGGGAAAATTTTGTGTATTCAAACCAACGAGAGGTCTGTAATTACATCAATACGGTTCAGTTAGGCATTTTTATTCTTCTCTGTGTTCCCTCTGTGCCTCTGCGGTAGCCTGCGGCAAGATGCGTCTACGTTAAAAAATTTGACTTTGATAAAGAGTTTTAGCCTTAACCCAAGCGTATTGGTAATTACACAGGCACTACATCATCCGTAGAACTTACGTTAAATCAGTTTGTAGTCACCGCCTAAAAAAGATATTTTACGTTAAACATATTATGGTTGTTTTGTAAAGTACGTAATTTCTAAGGGTAATATAATTATGAATAAAAAATCAGGTGTTTTTACTGAA
Source organism: Nostoc sp. (assembly GCF_036917775.1). Classification (GTDB taxonomy): domain Bacteria; phylum Cyanobacteriota; class Cyanobacteriia; order Cyanobacteriales; family Nostocaceae; genus Nostoc. Next base: position 41,288 of record NZ_JBALEQ010000032.1, on the reverse strand, counting down.
GCTCACTAAGTACTTTCACCGTATTCTTTTCATGTATAGAGCAAAGTTGCAGTATTATGAAGAAAATATAAAGGTATGGATTAATACGTAAAACTTCGATTAAAACATCCATTAACTTAATCAAAATTCAAGAGATACAAAGATATGTCAAGTAAAGTTGCTAAAGAGTTGGCAGATTTTTTGCTGCAAATAGAACAGCGATCGCAGTTTCATGCAGGCTATCCGTATAATTTAAGTTGTGATTACAGTGCGATCGGGAAATTTTTCAATCATCTGTTAAATAATGCTGGAGACCCATATATAGAGCCAGATTTTGGTCTCCATTCCCGTAGGTTTGAGCAAGAAGTATTATCTTTTTTTGCTCAACTCTATAAAATTCCAGAAAATCAGTTTTGGGGTTATGTTACAGCTGGTGGAACTGAAGGTAATTTATATGGAATTTTCTTAGCAAGAGAAATCTACCCTAATGGGATTCTTTACTCATCACAAGACTCTCATTACTCAATTCCTAAAGCCGCGAAATTATTCCGGATTCAACATAATGTTGTTAATTCACAAATTAACGGAGAAATGAATTATGACCATTTTGAACAACTACTTAGCAAAAATCGTAGTTATCCAGCCATCATAAATTTAAATATTGGGACTACTGTCAAAGGTGCAATTGATAACTTAGACAAAGTTCTAGAAATTTTAGAGCGCAATCAGATTAAAGATTACTACATTCATTGTGATGCTGCACTTTCAGGGTTAATATTACCGTTTTTAGATGGCGCTCCGCAAGTGAATTTTAAAAAACCGATAGATAGTGTAGCTATTTCTGCTAAATTCATTGGTTCTCCCTTACCTTGTGGTGTAGTTTTAACTAAGAAAAAATGGGTAGAAAAAGTTGAAACAGAAATTGAATATATTGGTTCAAAAGATACAACTATTCTGGGATCTAGAAATGGTCATACCCCCCTAATTCTCTGGTATGCAGTACAAACAAGAGGTTATGATGGATTAGCTAAAGAGGCTAAGACCTGTATTCATAATGCTCAATATCTTTTCCAACAACTTCAAATCAGAGAATATCCATGTATGTTAAATAATTTTTCCAACACAGTAGTTTTTCAAAAGCCTTCTCAAAGGTTAATTAAAAAGTGGCAATTAGCAGTTTTTGAAAACTCGGCACACATGATAGTCATGCAGAATATTGGTCGGGATAAAATCGATATTTTTATTAATGAACTATTGTTAGAAGAAGGGTTAGTTAATAACGCAGAAGATTTCCAGCTACAGCCAGTACTACAACACTAATATTGATTTTTCAATTTTAAAAGGTGTTTCTCCAAAGAGAATTCGATACCAAACAAATTATCTCTTTAAAAAGTTTTTGTAACATAAGTTAGCAGCAAGTAGCATTTCTACTTCTGCACTTGCCATCGGTGGTAAGAAAAAATACCCTTGTCCATAATCACATTGTAACGCCTTCAATTGTGCTAATTGTTCTACAGTTTCTATGCCTTCTGCTGTAACAGACATATTAAGATTATGAGCTAATGTCACAATCGCTCTGACAATTTCTAAATTTTCTCCTCGACTACCTATATTAGTGACGAAAGAGCGGTCAATCTTCAGAGTTTTGATAGGTAGGCGGTGCAGATAACTCAAAGATGAATAACCAGTTCCAAAATCATCCATGTGCATCTCGACATTTAGCTCTGTTAACTGGGAAAGCACAGTGGTAGCTAATTCAAAATTATCCATCAACAGGGTTTCAGTAATCTCCAACTTCAAACTACATGGCTCCAGTCCAGTCTCTTGCAAAATATGTTTAACTTGTTTAAACACATCGGGTTGCGTGATTTGTTTCCCAGAAAAATTGACGCTAATTGTCAGAGGTTGTGAACTAGGAAATTTTTGATGCCATCTGTGCATTTGCTGACAGGCTTCAGAAAGCACCCATTGCCCAATACTAACAATCATTCCAGTTTCCTCCGCCAGAGGAATAAAATCTTGAGGGGAAATAAGACCTCGTTCTGGATGATACCAACGTATCAGGGCCTCAAATCCAATAATTTTGCCAGTTATAAGTGAAATAATTGGCTGGTAATCAAGACGAAATTCTTTTTGTTTAAGCAGTGCATTTCGCAGAGCAGTTTCTAACTCTAATAGCAAAGATGCACCCTCGTACATCTTTTGGTCAAAGACCTCATAGCGTGCTTTACCAAGTGATTTGGCGCGGTACATTGCAACATCGGCATCGCGGAGAATATGCGCTGATTGTTCATAATCTGGTTTACTTAAAGCGATGCCAATACTAGCATTAGTAAATACCAGATGCTCATTTAATTGAAATGGCAAAGCTAGCATCTTTTTAATTCGCTCGGCTACCTGTATGGCGATATCAATATCCTCAATATCCTCAATTAAGATGGTGAACTCGTCTCCACCAAAACGAGCAACTATGTCTCTGGTTCGTAGAACTGACTTTAGCCGATGGGAAATTGCAATCAAAAGCTGATTTCCCAGTAGATGTCCAAGGCTGTCGTTAACAACTTTGAAGCGGTCTAGGTCTAAGAAAAGTACGGCAAATAAATAATTATTTTGCTGTTTAGTACGTTCTATTGCTTGCTGGACTCGCTCCATAAATAATCGTTGATTAGGTAAGCCGGTTAGCCCGTCATGAAGACTATTGTGAAGTAATTGCTCTTGTGCCTGTTGACGCTTGATAATGTCTTGTTCTAGTTGTTGATTTACTCTGATAAGTTCAACAGTGCGTTCTAGAACTAGTTGCTCAAGTTGATAACGATATTGGATTAATTCTTCCTCTACTAACTTCCGCTTAGTGATGTCACGGATAATAACAACATACTCCCTTAGCTGAGAATTGAATGGCTGGGAAATAGTCGATTCAACAATTCTTAGACCTTGGTTTATTTTTAAAGTTTGCTCAGTCCTGATAGACCATTGCTTTGGTTTGCCGTGATAGCATACTAAGAGTTGATTCAAGTTTTGCCCAAGCAGCTCCTGAACATTGGTTTGAAATAATTCTTCAGCCGCAGCATTAGTCTGACAAATTTTACCGTTTTCATCTAAGACTAAAACAGTGTCTGGAACGGTATCGAGAGTAGTGATAAATAGGCTTTTTGCTTGTTTGCGTGCTTCATCAATAGCAACGATTTGTGGTAGAGTTGTCCAGCAAGCGATCGCTACTCCAATTAAAGAAAGCGTTACTAACAGAATAGCTAGTAAAGAATTTTGAGGATTATCAGAAACTTTACCTAATAAATCGCGGATAACCCAACTGCTTGTAGCAGTAATACAAATTAATGATACTAGGACAATCACCTGTAGTATCAGAAAGTCTGAATTGTTTGTGCTAGACCGAGTGTAGTAACGCTGTGTCCACCATTCCAACTGTAATGGTGCAAATCTTAAGCGACGTAGCCCAACATCTCCAATCATCAGAACAATGGGTAATAATAATCCCACTGAAAAATCTCTCCAATTCCAAGCTAAACCTCCTACTATTAGAACTACCGCTTCTAAAAAGAAAAAACCAAGCGACCACCAAGGCCATAAAACCTGAGGTTTTCCTCGACACAGCCATAATCCCAAATGTAATCCCATAATGGACATTAAATAACAAGTGCCTGCCACAGTGACAAGTTGAGATACATTTCCCAAATTTAGACACAGCAAACTGATTAGAAAGGTCAGGAAGATAGCAGGCCCAAGGACACCTTGACGGGAAACTAATGCAAATATGGGAGAAATCTGTCTGTCCAAAGCAAGTTGGTATAATATCCGAGGAGAATTGGAAACCGCCGTAGCAGAACTTAGAAGGCAAGATACAGTAATCAAAAGTGTTGCTAAAAAAGAGGCAGATTCACCCCAAAAAGGCTTAGAAGCTGCTACCAGATTTAAGAACGCATCATTACCTATTGTGGGATTTTGACCCGAACACATTAATACCCAAGAACCACCTAAAAAGACTGGAGGAATTAGCCAAGCAGCTACGGTTAAGAAGCTTAAAGTTTTATACGGATGGTGGCTATCAGCTACAAAAGAAGAAGTGGTTTCACAAGCATAAATTGAATAGCTCGCCAGAAAAAACCACTTAGCCCATTCTTCAAAGCTCAGACTATGTGTGCTAGTTGGAATAAATTTCAAACTAGCATTTGAGAAGACTAACCATAAAACGCCTTCAATAGAAAACAAAAGCAGTAATAAAATTGCTGGGAATACAAAAAATAAATGCAAGAGCGCTAAAGCACGAGTGCCACTAAACGCTAAAATAAAAGGAATCGCTGTAAATAAAACTTTTAATAAAGTTTCTGGACAAGAAATACCTAATGTTCCAAAATTTACTTTAATTAGGTCTGTGAGAATAATTGCATACAGTGCCGGTGCTGCTGCCCAGCTAAAAAAGTATCCTAATGCTACGTAACGACCTAAGTCAGGAAAATTTTTTAATAGCCTTGTGGTATAATTTGGTGTTCCTCCAGCGACATCTGGCCAACGTCTACCTAGACTTTGCACCTGCAAGTTTAGTAAAAAGGAAATAATCGTGCCAACAAACCAAACTAAAATCGCTTTAGGCCCTAACGCTGCATGAATAATAGGGGCAGTACCAATCCATCCCACGTGACCCGTTAAGCCAAAGCCCCAGGTTTCGAGATAACTCAGAGTCCGTGGTAAACGTATTACCAAGTTCTGATTTTTCTCTGTCGGTATAGAATTTTGAGTAAGCATTGTTTCTTAGTAAGATTTACTGACCTTTTCACTCAATAGCCGAATTTCGCTGCATATAGCTTCCGTATAAGTGCTGAACTTATAGAAAAGATAACTTACTTATAGCAATACTATCTAATTTATGAAAATTCGTGCTGTCCAGATCCCCGGCAACTTTTATGAAGTCGGGGATCTAATCTTTAATGAATGATTTAGGACTGCTATATTACCCTCATTAGCTTACTGATTAGGTTTCTATAGCTTTTGCAACAACTCCTGAGTTAACTGAAAAAATGCTTTTGAACCAGCTGATTGTGGAGCATTTAAAACAGCTGGCATAAAACTATCAACAGCCTTTGCAACATTGACATCAACTGGTATTTGTACTTTACAAATTTTCTCTACCCCGAAATCTTCTACAACGCGGTGCATCACTTGTTTATAGTATCTGCCCGTGAGAAGGTTAGCAGTAGACATACTGAATACAATTCCCAGCATTTTTATATCTATTTTGGTTTCATGTCCATGACTATCTTTCAATTGGGCGATGCGTCTTTCTAAGAGTTGAATACCCACTACAGATAAGGGTTCTGGTTTTGCCGGAAGTATGTAGAAATCGCTGGCAGCTAAAGCGCTACGAGTCAATAAATTATATCCAGGGGCACAATCGAGAAGGATAAAATCATATTCTTGACGGACTGGTTTTAAAATGTTATTAATCAGGACTCTTTCAAAGCGATTCCAAATAGTTTCAAAGTCCTGTTCTCCTAATGCAGTTGCTTGTTGATGTAGCATTTCTGATACAACAAATTCATCATATAAGTCTATATCTCCTGGTAATAAATCCAGCCCGGGAAGATTACAAACCTGGGATTGAATGATATCTTGAATTGTGAGTTTTGCTTGTGGGTCTGGATTGATAACTTCGTCAATCAGATACCTAAATGTCTTGCTTTGTTTACGACGCTTGGCAAAATCTAAAGGCGACATTAAACTGAGTGTGGCACTAATTTGGCTATCTAAATCAAGGACAAGCACCCGCTTGCCATGATTTTTAGCTAAACAGGTAGCTAAGTTGACGGTGAGGGTGGTTTTACCAACGCCACCTTTCATGTTTGCAGTAGCAATTACATATCCCATTGGTTGAGTCCTCTGTTGACGCATTCTTCACATCTAGGTAGCGTACACCTCTCTCGATTTATTAAATCTTCCATTAAATTTAATATTTTCGGAAACTCAACGAAGAGGCAGGGGGAAGGGAGCAGGGGGAAATGACTACTTTTCCGTGCCGTGGGTGGATTTACCTGCTGTACTATTTAAATTACTATCACTTTGGTTGAAAGCTAGATAACATTAGATTCGGCGTGTTTACTGTTCGGGAGTGCCAAAATGTCTAAACAGCTGGGTCAAAAAATTGCACCTACACCTATATCAAATGATATCAATGTAGTGGATTTGATCGATCAATACTTCACTGCTTACAACTCAGCACGGTTGCGGGAAATCTGCCAACTTCTGAGTCGTGATGTGCTAACCGAAGGTGTTACTGTCGGAGTTAGCCTTTCCGGTGCGATGACACCAGCAGGATTTGGGGTTTCAGCGCTTGCACCCTTAATTCGTAATGGCTTTATTGATTGGATGATTAGCACTGGTGCAAATCTTTATCATGATATGCACTATGGTTTAGGTTTTGAACTCTTTGCTGGTAATCCCTTTTTGGATGATGTGAAACTGCGTCAGCAAGGGACTATTCGCATTTATGACATTATCTTTGGTTACGATGTGCTACTAGAAACTGATGCGTTCATCCGCAAGATTCTGCAAGGGGAAGCGTTTCAGAAGCGGATGGGAACTGCTGAGTTTCATCATTTATTAGGTAAGTATGTTCGGGAAGTAGAAAAGCAACTGGGTGTACAGCATTCCTGCTTGCTTGCTACAGCTTATGAGTATGGCGTACCTATATATACGTCTTCTCCTGGAGATAGCTCTATTGGGATGAACGTGGCGGCTTTGGCTTTGGAAGGTTCGCAGTTGGTGATAGATCCATCAATTGACGTGAATGAAACGGCTGCGATCGCATATAATGCCCGTGAGTCAGGCGGTAAAAGTGCGGCTGTAATTCTCGGTGGCGGTAGTCCTAAGAACTTTTTACTACAAACTCAACCGCAACTTCATGAGGTATTAGGGCTAGAAGAACGAGGACACGATTACTTTGTGCAGTTTACCGATGCACGTCCAGATACAGGCGGTTTGTCTGGAGCAACCCCATCAGAAGCCGTTAGCTGGGGTAAGATTGACCCCGAAGAGTTACCTAACACAATTGTTTGTTATACCGATAGTACGATCGCTCTACCACTGGTAACAGCATACGTCTTGAATAAGTGCCAGCCTCGTCCCCTGAAGCGTATTTACGACAAGCGAGAAGCTATTTTGGATAAACTGCAAAAAGACTATTTAGCAGCCAAAACCCAATCATCAGATCAGATTCCCGCAGCAGTAGCTGAAAGTGCCCAAAAGCAAACAGCGACTTATCCCTGTGGGCGGCTGATTCCGAATACGTAAGGAGTAAAGGAGGCAGAGGAGCAGGGGAGCAGGGCAGAAGGGGGAGCAGGGGAGGTAGGAAGACAAGGAGGAATTATTGAACAAGTCCTTGTCTCTTCTTCGTGTTCAATGCCCCATTCCCCATTCCCCATTCCCCATTCCCCATTCCCCTTATCCCTTTTGCCCAACCAAAAAATAAGTTGTCATTTTCCCTTTCCCTTTAACTTCGATTTCGCCCCGCTTTTGAAATAAAAATTCATTACACAAAGATTTATAAGTATCTTCTGTAACTTGAATTTTACCAACAATACCTTGAGATTCCATACAACTAGCGATGTCTACCGTGTTTTCCCAGAGATCGCAAGTAAATTTGTTGAAGTCAATTACTCCCGCAACTACGGAACCACTATGGATGCCGATACGGATGTTGAAGTGTTGGTTATTTTCAGTATTAAAGAGAGCGATCGCAGTTTGGATATGTAGTGCCATAAGAGCGATCGCTTGAGCATGATCTGGGCGGCGTGTAGGTAAGCCACCAACTACTATATAAGCATCGCCAAAGTTCTTGATTCTCTCTAAACCATATTGTTCGGTGAGGCAATCGAAAGTTGAGAAAATCGAGTTAAGTAAGTTTACCACTTGAATTGCACTCATAGAAGCGGCAATTTCGGTAAAGCCGATAATATCTGCAAATAAAACTGTGACATCAGCAAATTCTTCACCAATTTTAGCTGATTCTTCTTTCAGTTCCTTCGAGATTGCGGTTGGCACAATATTCAGCAATAAACGTTCGGTTTCTTCTTGCTGATGACGTAGCGCTTCTTCTGCTGCTATTCGCTGGGTAACATTGCGAAATATGCCACGAACTGCAACTGGATGACCTTCAGAAAATTTACAGTTAATATTACCTTCTAAAAAAATTGTTTGACCATCTTTAGTAACGAATGCCGCTTTTACTTGATCGAATTTTTCTCCTGACAGTACGCGATAAAACCTTTGCCAACATTCTTGTTTAAATTCTGGATGTATAATATCGAAAATGGTCATATTCGCAATTTCAGCTTCGCTATATCCTAAAGTTTCTTGCCATGCAAGATTGACATAAGAAAAACGACCATAGACATTGACACATTGAATCAAATCATTAGCATTTTCAAATAAATCACGATAGCGTTCTTCGCTTTCTATCAAAGCATCTTCTGCTTGTTTACGTTTGATAAACTGGGCGATTTGGCTACCAATAGAACCCATCATTTGCAATAGGTCTTTATCTTTTGGTTGTACGTCACGGCTAAAGAAAACCATCACTCCTAAGATTTCACTATCGTCTAAGATAGGAAAGCCAAAAGCTGCGTGCAATCCAGCTTCAGCCGCAGGTTGCGATCGCCTTGTGTCTCCATCTTCTGTGATATCTTTAATCCACAAGGGCAAACGTCTAATCCAAATTCGACCAGGTAAGCCAACACTGGGAGTATAGGTAGTTTGCCAGGTGATTGCCTTAAACTCCCGCACAGAAATTACTCGACTTGACCAAATTTCTACACACCGTAGTATTGCATTGATGCTGTGTCCCTGTACCGAAGTGCCAATATATTGACTTGGTGCCCAAAGTTCACCTAAATGCCATCCCAAGTTCTGACAAATCGACTGCAAAATTTGCGGAATTGCCTGCTTTACACTCTGGGATTCTGATAATATCCGAGTGATAGCATACTGGGTACTTGTACGCTGTTCTCGGTATTGTCGAGCCGTAATATCCCGACCAATGTAGACAACATCTTCTAATCCTTGTATTTTTTTCGGAATTACTGAACAAGAAAAAGCAATCAACCGCTTTTCTCTAGTTTTAGTCCGACAAACTACCTCTAAGTTATGGAAATTCTGCCGAAAATAATAATTTTTAAAAATTGATTTTATTAAAAAATGGTCGTCATCCATTATCAGAGATAGTGGACGATTAATTAATTCTTCTTCGCTAAAACCAAATAATTCTTGAGCAGCATTATTTACTTTTTTGATATTGCCTTTACTACTAATTATTAATAAAGCATCTGGCATCAAATTAATTATTTTTTCCATATAGCTATTGTATGCTGTTAAAGCATTCATCCGCAGTTTTTCTTCATAAGTTTGCTGTGCTAATTTTTGCTTTAAAATAAATCTATTAGTAACATCTTCAATAAAAACGATTAATTTATTTCTAAATTTATTTTCATGCTGGTTGCTGAGAATATATATATTAATGTATATATATTTCTGATTTGAAGGTCGTCCAATTGCTTCTAACTCAAATAGTTGCTGCTCTCCTCGCAAAATAGCTTGCAAAATTTTTTCGAGTCCGATAAACTCAGGAAAACCTAACCGGATATCTTTTCCCCGGATCACTTCTTCAGGACTATCTGCAAACCGTTGCACTTGCTCCGATGTATTTATGATGCAGAAATTATCATCCAGTTCCAAATGTTCAAATTTATCTGGTAATGAAGGTTCGTTGCAAATCCGATCTAGTAGTTGGTCTTTCATTGTAGTATGCGATACTTTCAAAAATATAAAAAATTATTCTGTAATATAATAATTGTGCTTTTTATTAAATATCGTTTATGCCTTATCGCAGAAAATTTTTAAAAAGAGCAGGATACACAACCCTTTCTGCCTTATTGACTATGGGGTTTTTACAAAAGGATAGGCAGAAGGAAGATGGTACCATAAATGCTGCTACGGCAAATTATCTAAGTGCAAGCGCAAATGTCAATTCTCCCCTTCGACAATTAGCAGCAGCCAAAGGAAAGCGTTATGGCGCAGCAGTTTCTAGTGAATTTTTGCTACAAGAGAAGGGTTACGCTAACCTAATTGCTCGTGAATGTTCGATAGTGACACCAAATGGTGAATTAAAATGGAACGCTACTGAACCACAACCAGGAAAATTTACTTTTGAGTCAGCAGATGCGATCGCTGGTTTCTGCCAAAAGCATAATATACAATTGCATGGGCATACCCTTTTCTGGCACATGGGAAAACCAGACTGGCTACCTTATCCCCCCACTCTTCAAATGCTCGAACGCCATGTTAAAGGAGTTATGGGTCATTATCGCAATAGCCCCGTTTTAAAGTCTTGGGATATTGCCAATGAAATTATCGCTGATAGTGAAAATGAAACTGATAATCCTACCTACGGTTTGCGTAAAGGGGTAAAACGAGAATTAATTCGAGATTTGTTTTTAATTGCGGCTTCAGTTGATAACACTAAGAAATTTTACCTAAACGATTTCGGCATCGAAGGCGCTACATGGAAATCAGATCGTTTCTTAAAAATGGTCGAATATCTGAAGAATAGTGGCGTTAAAATTGACGGCGCAGGTATCCAATCACATCTATGGTTTTCTACTGCCTATGGTTTTGATGAGAAAGGATTTAATTCTGTCTTAAAACGGCTTAACGATCTTCAAGTTAAACCAATAATCACAGAATTAGATATTATCATTGATGCCCCACTGCCTGATAGTATAAAAAAGCTAGATCAGATGGTAGCCGACAGTTACAAGCGATATCTTGACCTCTGCTTTGCGGCTGGAGTTAATACTGTAATTACATGGGGAATTACCGACCGTCATACCTGGATACGTCATCCCGACTGGATGCCAGGAAAAACCTTCAGAAACAATCCAAGTCTCTGGAAATTCCTGCGTCCACTTCCCTTCGATGAAAACCTACAACCTAAACTTGCTCGCAACGCTATTGCCCAGGCTTTTCAGCAAGCAACTTAATACTTTATTCAGACGTAAATAGCGCTTTTAACTGTCATTTTTAACTAAGGATGTGAGGATATTCTTCCTTATTAAGGAGCAAAGATAAAGCGTCTGAAGTAATTAGTGATTAAGCCTCAATACAGTATTACATAAATTCGTGACAAATTGAGTGACATACTGGTGAGGCTTGACGAAACTCAATTACGCTACAAACTTGTGGAATCTTGTAGTGAGAAATAGCAGCATTCTATTTTTTTTTTGTTGGCTTGGCATACTCCAAATTTCTCGTAAAAATAATGTAGCTACAAACCAAGGCTCAAGCAAATAACGTCTCCAAAGTCTTTTCGGTTCAGATAACAAGCGATACAACCATTCCAAGCCAACCCTTCCCATCCAGCGAGGAGGAGTAGGCACTACTCCTGCTACATAGTCCATACAGGCTCCACTAGTCAAAATAGTGTTGGCATGAATATATTCTAGATTTTCCGAAATCCAATGCTCTTGGCGTGGCATACCCATCCCCACCATTAACACATGAGGTTTGTAAGCATTAATGGCAGCCAGAGTCGCAAGATTTTCTTCACTATCTTTATCCATATCAATATAACCATGAGCGCAAGCAATCTGTAAACCAGGAAATTTCTCGCGCAAAATACTTGCTCCTTGTTCTGCAACTCCTGGCTTTGAACCTAAATAGAATACACGCCAGTCTTTATTAGCAGCTTCTGCCATCAGAGGCCATACCCAGTCAGCATAAGTTACTCTTTGTTCTCGTTTCATTGGAAAACCTAACAACTTTCCAATAAACAATAGAGGCATACCATCAATATGGATATATTCAGCCTTAGCATAAAACGTTTGCATTTTTAGATCGTTATGAAAGAGATAAAGACTATGCAAGTTGTGATTAGCAATAATCCATTTCTCGTTTTTATCAATAGATTCTTCAATTAATAAATTTAACTCTGGGATAGAGAGTGCATCAAGTTTAACACCAAGAAATTTATAAGAAAATCGATTTTTCATGACTTAAAGAATTTTTATTTTTAGAATTATGAGAATTGATTCCAGAAGAAAGATGATATCTAAAAATTAATTACTAGCAATATTTAAATATTTCAAATCTTGAATACTAAAAAACTTAAATTTTTTAGACGGGTATGTTCTTTGAAATAAATAAATTTAATTAAGAACGATTTACTTCCATGAGAATTTGTGCGATGTTATGCGCTCTTGCATTCCAAGAATATTTCTCTGTAATTAAGGTATATGCTGTATCTACAATTGATTGATATTTATCAAAATTTGAAGCTGCATCTAGCACTGTATTAGCGACTTCTTCAGTAGAATATCCTGTTACTAAAAGATGTTCTAAATGCCGAAATTCTTCTAAACCTCGCAATCCTTCTGGTGTTGATACAACTAACTTTCTACTAGCGAAATAATCTAACGCTTTATTACGAGCGCCACCTGCTACTGCTTGCTTAGAGAATGGCAACAAAGCAATATCTGCATATTTAACATGTTTAACAAAATCCTCTCTTTTAGGTAAAAATCCCAAAAAAGAAATATTAGAAGGTATTGGTTCTGAAATATCACTACTGTCCCTACCTATAACAACAAAATGTATTTTCTCCTGATGATTTTCAATATGTTTAGCAATCTGAATAGTCATTGACACAGACATATCATTACTTGGAAACTGAAATGTTTTAGGAGCAATAAGAACCACTATCTTTGCTGGTCTAAATGTTTGATAAGGATCTTTACTCAAAAATGATTCAGCATTTAGTAAGTCTTCAGTAACTCCATTTCCGATACTATAAATTTGGTCTGGAGCTTTACCATACCACTGGGAAATTAGTTTAGGAATTGAGTCACCTGCTGCAATAATTGGACTACCAGAAAATATCAGAATTCCCTGAGCAATATATGTCTTAATACATTGTACAAACTCTTTGAAAGGATTGGCAACTGAAAACAAGCGCATCCAATATTCATACGCTGAAAATGTATGAAAATCTAAGACAAGAGAGGAATTTCTGCGTTTTCTAAGCCTCAGCGAAATCAAAGCAGCTAATCCAGGTAAAGTTTCTTGAGCATAAACGATATCTGGACAAAACTCATCGATACATTTTTCTATAGTTTGAATATATGACTTTAGGCTTCTTGATCCAATCGAAATAGAAGGTGCATAATTAACAGATGAACAATCTAAACCTAGCTGAAAAACATCAAAATCTTTAGTTAGATATTGTCCTAGATAAAAAGGTCTAGTAAATGCACCAAATGGTTGACTAGAATCAAGTGTTGAGACAATTAGTAAACGTTTGCCCATAATCTATTAATAATTTGAATATTTCAAGAATTGATTTTTAAACTACATTTTTCAGTTATTTAGATGGTTATGAATTCTCCAAATATCATTAGTTAATTATCCTAGTAGCAGAATCAAACTTCTGAGTTACTTTGGTTAATTTCTTCAGAAAATGTGGGAGAAATTGCCAAATTTTTGTAACCAATAATTGCTCTTATATAGGGTAAAAACCAATAAAATATCCATAACGGACCAGAATGTCGGATACAAAATATAGTCCAGGGTTTTAATGGAAATCCTTTAATTTGCAACGCCTTTTGTAGACGCTGTAATATACTTAAATTAGTATCTACCCAACTGTTACGGATAGAGTTTTTAGTACAAGTACCAATATATTCAGGAGCTACCCATATTTGACAACCCAATTTACGCGCTCTGAGGGCATAATCTAAATCTCCTAAACTGTGAATAAAAGCTGTATCAATATTGCCAACTTTTACAGCAACATTTTTAGGAATTAGTACACAATTACCATACATCGCATCGCATTTTTGAATAACCGAACTTGGTTCTAAAAATTCAAATTTGTTAGAATACCACTTTTTAGATTTTACTGCTCCTCCATAGGTTGCTTTTCCTGTCATTGGGTCTTTAGTTGAACCAACTACGATTGAGTCTGGATAACCTTGTGCAGTCAAATCTTGATGAATCTGTAATAATTTACTGACAGCATTGGGTTCTAGAAATGTGTCATCATTCAACCAGAGATAATAATCATATTGATTCTTTATCGCCTCATCAAAGGCAAGGTGCATTCCTCCCACCCAAAATAAATTACCATTACCCTGAAGAATGTGTACGTCTGGATATTCTGCTTTGATAGCTTGTGCAGTCCCGTCAGAGCTACCATCATCAGTTAGATAAACATCACAATGATGTTTTTGCTCATATAAAGTATGTAGACAGGCGAGAGTTGTATTCCGCCTGTTATGACAGGTCATAACTACAGCTATATTTGCTTTTTTCATCTTATTTACCTCATCTAATTTTTATGGAAATGAGCAATAGAAATAATAAAGCTATACGTAATTATTTCCATTACGTTTAAAGTTTAGCCATTTTTTCTATCCAACCACTCAAATTAATATCTAAATTAAAATTTCGCAATTTTTGTTCCATTCTTCTAACTACCAACATATATCTATGTAAAACTGATACACGAGGCATTTTTAGTCTGACAACCTCTTGACACAACCATAGATATTTTTCGGAATTGATGTTAAGTCTCTTCAATTTTTTTATTTGTGTATTCCAATCGTTATAGAAGAATAAGTTGAAATAATGAATTGATATAATATCATTCCAATGTTTAATTTGTAATTCTGTTGATAAACGGTTATGTAAAGGTAATGGATAACTATAATTAGCAGGAAGATGTTCGACGTTTTCTTCCAAGGCACATAAAGTTACAGACAAAACAGACTGCTCAACAAAATAAATACCTTGGGGAGGAGTTATATCAAGGCGCATGACTTTTTCAAAATTCTCTTTCCAAGCTGTAAATATACCCGCACTCCTTCTCACAACGACCAAACCAGAATTCCAGTAAGCTCTAATCCTTTTTTTACCAATAGGTGTTTCAACAAATACCTCACGTTTTACCCCCAGCACTTCATATAATTTTTGCCAGTACCATTCTTGAGAGTCTCGCAAACCTGTAGAACCAATTCCTTGACCATACTCAGGACGTAAACGAACGTTGCAATTAACGGGTAATAAAAATTCTTTTGGTGGAGAAAAAAAGCATTTATCACTGTCTAGAAAAACTAATATTTCTGCATCAATATTTTGTTCTGCATAGGCACACGCCAAGGGCTTATTTGCTAAATAATATTCATGGAATTCTTGATTAATAGGAACTTGTTGATGATTCACCTGCAATGCTTCAAATGCTTTTTGGGTTTGCTTTGATATTGGTTCACCTACTCTAGGATGAAAACTATATATAGGTGTATCTTTCAATTCTCCACAGAACTTACGAATACTTTCTGCAAGCATTAACGACTGAGCTTCTAAGCGCCCAGGTTCTGTACAAATTATAAAAGCTATAGGTATTGACATAATTATGAAGTATTTATTTATTTACTAAATTAGTTACTAAATAGAGATTTTTTGGCTACCATCAATATTTCCTCAAATAAAGCTGAATAACGACGTGCTTGAAGTTCTAGGGTGAATTCTTGTTCTGCTTTCTTGCGGGCATAAAATGACAGTTTTTCTAACCTCTGTTCATTTTCGAGTATCCAGGCAATTCCTTTGGCGAAATCGTCAACTTCATAAGGGTTCGCTAAATAGCCATTTTGCTGATGATCGATAATATCTTTTAAGCCAGTAGAATTAAATGCAACAACTGGAGTACCACAAGCAAGTGATTCAGAAGCTGTCTGTCCAAAAGATTCTTGCAGAGATGGCACAAGCATCACATCAGCTGCCGAGTAAACAGTTGCTAAAGATAGATCATCATATAAATGCCCTAAATAGTATGTTTTAAAGCCTAAATCAGGTGGATTCTCCGGTTGAGATGCCCCAAAAATAACCACTTCAAAGTTGTCCTTCCATCCAGCCTTACTCAATTCTTGTAGAGCTGGCTGCAACAAATGAAATCCTTTATTTCGATCGCTTGTTGCTTCTATAGCTCCAAAGAGAATCAGCTTCTTATCTTGAGGTAACTTCAGTGTTTCTCGTGCAAAATGTTGATTAATAGGTCGATATTTTTGAGTATCCAATCCGTGAGGAATCACCTCGATTCGCAAATTCTGGAACAAAGAACTGGAACGAGCGCACTCTGCTAACCAAGAACTAGGGGAAACTAGAGTTAAATTAACATTTTTCCAAGCTTTTACTTTGCGCCGCCATACCCAACGGGATAAATCCCATTCATTACTACTATTGAGTTGAGGGCAAGCTCCACAGGATACTTTGTAGCGATCGCATTCTCCAATAACATGGCACCCTCCAGTAAACCCCCACATATCATGAAGAGTCCAAACTAGAGGACGCTTTAGCTTAGAGAACGTTTCTATTTGCATAAAAGCTCCGCTAATCCAATGCAAATTGATTATATCTGGATTAACCTGAGCAACTTTAGGAATAACTCTATCTGGCAACCATTGAATAAAAAATGGAGTATTTTTCTTTTGAGAATAAAGCTTTAATGGTAGGCTTTCAAATGTCAATTTGGCTTTGGCGATGCCTTGAAACAGTCTAATTTTAGGGGCAATTACTGTTTTATCATTACTAGATTTTTCCTGAACTAGCATTTGTGACTGTAGTCCTATATCTTGCAAACCTGTGTGCAAACGATAGGCAGCCCTTGCAGCACCTCCACCAATATCGTGAGTACTAAGATGTAAAACTTTCATTTTTTTTAACTTCGTAATTACTAACTAAAATATTTTTATGATTTCGTTCATATTCAAGAGTCAAAGATAGCGACGTAGTTACATACATTAACCAATTCCAACTGGGAGTTAATAATCTTGCTTCTGAAAAATTTACTATTACAATGATAATTAGCATCTGCATTGGCCAATAATCTTCCGGCTTTTTAGCAACAGAAATAATTCGAGTTAATGCCATTACAAAGAACCGGAAAAAGCCTGCTGCAAAAGTCAAAAAACCTAAAAATCCTAATTCTAACAATAGTTCTAAAAAACCATTGTGAGCATTACTTGCCCAATCATAAGTAGCTCTTAGATTAGATGCAGAAGTACTAGTCCAAAATCCAGAAAATCCATAACCTAGCCAGGGTCTTTCCCAAATCTTGGACATCACTAGCTCCCAGAGATCGGAACGTCCATTAAAGGTAAGGTCTTTGCCAGAAGTACCAACTACGGTATCAGCATTATTGATAAGTAATATTAAACCGATAATGAGTAACATTAAAGTCGAAGTAATTAGAATAACTTGTAATTTATAATTAGTTTTTTGAAATGATTTATATACAGGCAAAAGTAATACCATTGTTAATATAATCGTTAAAGATGTTGTTGAACGTGAGAGGATAATTAGACATATAGATATCCCACATATTCCCCACATCAACCAACGATATCTATAGCTACTAAGAGCAAGGTGCAAAAAAACTCCTGCACTCCAAGCCATCATATATCCTAATTCATTTTTATGACCATAAATTCCGCTCCACATACCTACTAATTCAGGTGATTGATGAATATAACCTGGTATGAAGGCGGAAAATATCATAGATAATAATGCAGATACACCAAGCGCCCAAGCGATTAGTCTCATTTGTTCGCGGAGAGAATAACGCATTGCCAAATAGATTGCCAGAAAATATAGTCGGATTAAACCTCTCATATAAGTAAGACTAGAGCTTAAGTCTCCTGACCACAAAAGAGAAAATATAACTATTGTTATTAAAAGAAACTGTAACGGACTTTTAGTAGTTACATAAAGAAAACCTTTCCAGTATAAAAGTAGGAAATAAAACAGAATTAAATATGAAACTATATTGAATATGGTATCTAGCTTATCGCCTCCGAGGGTAGATATAGAAATTTCTTGTGCAGGATGTATGGTCAATGCCCCTACAGTGATGAGTAATAGTAAGACAGTTAATATTTTTTCTGTTAATTTTACCTTAGTTTCTGACATTTTATCTGTCTATTAATTTCCTATATGGGTTACTATTTTTTTACTTTTGAGTAATTTAATTTTTTCTTCAATTCTTCTTTAAAAATATCCAATACAGTTGCTTTATAAACTGTTTTTTGCGTAAAAATATCTGCCTCTATATTCCTCACAATAAACGGTGGATGCTTTAAGGGAAATTCTATTGCTTCCATCGACATATTAATGAAAGAAAATTTTTGCTTAGAATTGAAATGAGTTGCATCTGTACCAACACCAACATTAGAAATTAAATTTACATTGGGAATAATGCTTAAGCTACCCTGCATCCAGCAAGCAAATGTCCATTGATAATCCCAGGTTATACCTGTAGGATTATTATAAATAGACTGAAATATTCGTCGCCAATAATTTACTGCTTTTGTATCTATAAGAATGTCGTGTAAAAGGTTTTCTGCTTGCACCTCTTTCCAGAGTTTCATAGTCAAATCATAATGTTGCCAAGCACGTCTCCAACTTGCCCAACCCCAGCAGTGGTTATAACGAGAAAAATAGTAACTGTAATTTGTACGTTTTCGTCCAAATTGAACATTTTGGGCAGATATGGTGCCAATTCTAGTATCATACCTATATTTTTCCAGTAGTTCTTCACTAAATCTGAAAAAAGTCGGGTGAGGTATACAATCATCTTCTAAAATAATTGTTTCTTCAACATTATTAAATACCCAATCTAAACCACTAGATACTCGTTTCGCACAACCTAAGTTGATATCAGTATAATTCTTAATAACTTCACATTCCCAATCAACTCTCTCAATAATTGCCCTAGTTTCTTCACATTTTTCTGCCTCACCTTCACGGTTGCTGCGGGGACCATCTGCAATGACAAAAAGCTTTTTTGGTTTAGCTTGGCGAATAGCTTTAAAAACTTTCTCTGTTTTTTGTGGGCGATTAAAAATAATAAAAGTTATTGGTGTTTGCATATTTTATTAATTTTGCTAATTTCAATTACAATTAACAGATAAAGGCTAAAGATAGATAATAATCAAAATTTATAAAAAGGAAGTAGCGATCGCATCTGAATTTTGAATATTTTTTGCGTTCTTTTATCAAACCCATTGCATAGAAAAGCAGCACAAGCTTGAGATATTATTGTTGCGATCGCAGCACCAAATCCTCCATATTTAGGAATTAGCAATAAATTAAGAATAATATTCAATATTGCTCCAAATAAAGTTTTACCTAAAGAAACATGATTCAAACTTTCAGCAATAAACCACGGTGATGTTGCAAGACCCATAAATACAAACAAAGAAGTCCAAATATGAACTGCTAATATTGGCCCTGCTTGTGCATACCCACTTCCAAACATCACCATGATTATTTTTTCAGATAGAAATGTCATTGGCAGAGCAATTGCAAAAGATATATACGTCAGGAGACGTAGTAATTGTCCTATTCGCTGATAATAAAGACTTTCTGATTTTTCCTTAGCTGCGTAAATTGATGGGCCAACCGAAGAGACAATAGCCGCCGGAATAAAATACCAAATTTCAGAAACACGAACCGCAGCAGAATAAATTCCAACCTCCTTATCTCCAATCATTTGACCTAACATTACCTGATCGATTCTCATAAAAATCATGATGGCGAACCCCGAAAAAATTAGAGGTAAACTCTCTTTTAGAAGATTTTTAGCAGCAGTAAAGTTCCAACGCCATAACAACACTGAGGTCCCTCTGGCTTGGTAAACAATCAGCAAGCCAATTGCACTCATTGCAAATTCTGCTAATGTTACCCAGGCAAAAGCTAACAATGGTGCTTTTGTTAAAATTAGTGCTATTTTGATGAGAGTATTTAGCAGAAAAGCTATATTCTTAGCGATTACACTGTATTTTGACTGCACCTGTGATTGAAACCACAGTTCAATAGTATCAGCCGCCCTAAAAATCCCTACCATTCCTAAAATTGCAACTAGCCATATCTTCAGTGTTTCATGCTCACCTAAGAAGAACATACTGCCAACTGCTAATAAGACAGAGGCAATTCCACCGAGCAACTTTAGCAAAAAAGTGGTTCCTAAAATTTCTTCTTTGTTTGATGATTGACGGACAATATGGCGAACTACTACATCGTCTAGTCCAAGAGTAAAAATCGGACTAAATAAGCTAACAAAGGCTAAAACATAGTTAAATAGACCATACTGCTGTACCCCTAAATAGCGTGCTACCCATACTCCTACTACCAAGCTTGCACCCATACGTAGAATGCGGTCAGCAAACAACCAACCTGTATTAGCAATAATTGCACGTAACCCAGAACGAGATTTTAATTGTGATAAGCTTTTAAGCCTTAATTTACTTAGCATTACTTTGTTTAACCATGTGATACTTTCTATATATGCAAATTTTTACTAGCTTACTAAATTCATCAAAATAGATTGAGTTAAATTAGTATTTTACATAATCATTGGCTACTATTTTTTAATTTTCCAGCCACCAAAATTTTTAAGAAGTAGTTGAATAATAAAATAATGCCCTTAATTTTCCAATAAATATTAGACTCAAATAGAAATATTATTTTCAAATATGAAATAAAATCTTCAACTTTCGGACATGGTATTGTTTTTAGCTCATCCAGAGAGGTGAAAGCCAATAATAATGGTAGGCTAAAATTATTGGCTTGAATAATATAATTAAATAAAGAATTGCGTTTCCAAAATCTTTTATATTCATAGTTTTTGTCTATATCTAAAAACTTCTTATTGTGATACTGGTTATTCTGATGTATTCTATACATTACTAAAGGATTAGACATATAAAACTTTTTAGCGCCTACCAAAGAGGCTCCCCATACCAGGCAGTCATCAGCTCTTACACGCCAATCTTCTGTCTTTGGAATAGGTAAAAATTTTCTAATTATTTCTCGACGTATTGACAATGTTGAAGTTATGGAGCCAATCCATTCACCATTGCATAAAGTTCGGATTACTGAATAACCCAAATCTAAATCAACTGCATCAGTTTGAAACGTTCCTTCTTCTGCCCCAAATTTTTTATATGCACAAAATAGGAAGTCACATTCACTACGTCTCTTATAAAAATTTAGGGCAGTTTCTAAATATTGAGGTTCATAAATATCATCGGCATCTAAAAAAAATATAATCTCTCCAGTTGCAGCTAAAAAACCTTCGTTAAAGGATGATAATTGTCCTTGATTTTTTTCTTTGAATATACATTTAACATTCTCGATTTGAGTAAATCTAGCAAGGAGTTCCACAGAATTATCTGTTGATGCGTCATCAACAACAATAATCTCATCAAATTTAACCGTTTGATTTAAAGCACTATCAATTGCGTCTGAAACAAATTCAGCATAATTGTAGTTATTAATTAAACAAGATGTTTTGATTTTGTTTTTATCCATATAGAAATGCCTCCCAAATGCAAAACAAAATAAATTAAATTAAGATACTGGTAGTGACATTTATACGATTAATGCTCTTTGGTAAATTTGGTTAAACTGCTAGATACTAAATCTTCTTTAATTTGTCGTTTTTTGCTTTCAGGCAAATAATTATTAGACTCATTTTTAATATTTACACCATTAATGACTATCCCTAACACCTTCTGACCTGACTGATTTAAAAATTCTTTAGCTGCATTGGCACTGTTCAAGTCAACTACTCCAGGGCGAACGACTAATAGGATACCGTCAGTGAGGGTGCTTAAAACAGCAGCATCTGCTATTCCTGATAGAGGCGGCGTATCAAAAATAACTAAATCGTAATCTCTACTAAAGTTACTTATCAATGTTGCCATCCGTTGAGAATCTAGCAGCGCTACTGGATTAGGAGGCAAAACTCCAGAAGTAAGAACTTCTAGATTAGGCATCACTTCTTGAACAACTGCATCTAAAGAAACTTGACCAACAATGACATTACTTAGTCCCACTGTATTGTTTAGACCCCAGACATGATGTTGTATGGGATTACGCATATCTGCATCCACTAGTAAAACTCGACGACCTGCTTGAGCCATTGTCACAGCTAAATTTGCAGATACGTCAGACTTTCCTTCTTTACCAACAGAACTGGTGATTACAACGCTTTTGAGTGGTTTATCAGAACAGAGGAACTTCAAGTTTACTTGGAGTATTTGGTAGGCGTTGCCAAGAGGGAAATAAGGAATATCTCTGCCAATAATTTTGGGAATAGGTCTATCAATTCCTGCTATGGAAGAATGAGTTTTAGGATTTTTGCTCTGTGTAGGAATTACTCCTAAAACAGTGTATTTCAAGACTTCTTTAGCCTCTTTAACTGTCTTCACTGAGCGGTCTATCAAGTCTAAACTAAAGGCGACAATGATACCCAAGAAAAGACCAACTGCTCCTCCACCAACAATAAACAGGATTTTGCGAGGCCCTTCGGCTTTATCGGGGACTAATGCTAGAGAAATGACACGAGCATTAGGAATCTTTTGGTTCTGTGCAATATCAATTTCTTGGCGTTTCTTTAAGAGGGTTTCGTAAGTTGTTTGAGCTGCTTGCAGTTTCCGTTCTAGCTCTCGTTGCGTCTGTTCTAGTCTTGGCAAATTATTTGCTCGTTTGATGAAAGCATCTTGCTGTCGCAAGAGGGTGGCAATTTGTCTTTCTAGACCAACGCGTTCTGCTTGAGCGCGAGTAATATCTGCAATTAAGCTTTGGCGCAGTTGCCCAAGCTGTAAACTTCCCTCCGTTATCTGAGCTGTCCCAGCAACTTGTCCTGTCCGCTCTTTCAACAAGTTCTTCAAAGCTACGACTTTTTCTTCTAAGCTAGTAATTGTTGGGTGTTCAGGTGAAAAACGAGTCCGCTCTATTGCTAGTTGACTTTCCGTTTCTTGGAGTTGGATAAGCACTTTTTGAACCCCAGGTGCTTGACTCAAGTCAGATGCGATTACACCTTGCCGTGAATCTAACTGAGCTTCACTGCCTAACTGTTGTAAACGACCTTTGACATCATCTAGTTGAGCTTGAGCTTGAGAAATTTGATTTCCTAGCTTGGAAATTGTGTCAACTGCTGCGGTTGCTTCTTGTTGCAGGACAACAACTTTATTTTGTTCTTTAAATACCCGCAGTTTTGATTCAGCTCTCCTGACAACTTCCTCAGCTTTGGGTACTTCTGTTACAAGAACCCCTTTTGCTGTCCGTGCTTCATCCTGATTAGCCTGGATATTTAGATCGATATAACTTTTGATAACTTCATTGACGATTTTGGCAGCCAGTTCAGGATCGTTGTTTTTATAAGAAATTTGTACAACATCAGTACCTTTAATTCCTTCTATTTTTAGTTGGGTCGCTAAGTCCCGAATCGACAGCATTTTACCTTTATTATCTTTGAGGCTGAGGGTATTAATTGTTCTGTCAATAACTGGATTTGAGCCAATAACTCTCACCTGGGTTTCCAGGGGATTGTCGTTTATATTCAAAGCTTCCAAGCGTCCTATGTCGTCTGGTAAACCTGTGAGTGAGGAAGATCGATTTGTTTTAATCATCAAACTTCCTTCTGCCTTGTATGATGGTTTTAGTGAAAAGGCATACAAGCATCCAAAGGTAACAGCTATGCTAAAAATTCCGACTAGAGGTAGCCAACGCCGTTGAATAACTTCTAAGTATTTCTGAATATTTACTTCTTCAAACTGTGGTAAAGATTCCATCGTCATAATAAAAAAGTTTTAAAATAATGACTATTTGTATTTGTAGTAGATTTTTCTCGGTATTTTAGCGTAATAGTATTATAGATTACTTCATGTTACTAGTGTTTGCTGTATCATATTGATAATTTTGTTAATGCTCAATTGTTTTGAAAGCAAAGTATTGTCGGATATACTGTCTTACGGAATATATTCGACTAAACTACGCACAACCTGTTCGCTGCATATATCTTAGATAGCTTAATAAGTAGCGATTTGAACTTACAGCTATTTATAGTATCTTGAGATAAAAAACAGGATAATTCATGATTTTCTTCGTAATTTATTTGGCTAATTTTTTTTGTTGGGTTAACTCACTTTTGTATTGATACTGATGTAATTATTGATTAGTAATCTAACATTCAATATCATATTATGTAAGAACACTTAATTGAAGAACTTTACAAAAAATTCATATAATATGCCCGTATATTCCCTGCACATTCGCTAATCTTGAAAAGATGAGAGTAATTAATACCTTAAAGGTAAGGAATATACAATTTTGACAGCCTACAAGCAATGTAAGGATTTGCGAGATAGGATTTTCGTAGTCAAAAGAGACAATTGGAAATATTATATGGATATTTACGTAAGCTTTTTAAAAGCTTTTAGCAACAATTAATTCTTAATCTGAATAACAGTAAGTTTGGCAATTATCCAGGATTGGCATACTAAGATTATGTAATTTGAGTATTGAAGTTGTAATAACTCGTACTCAGTTCAATTTGCCCAGACTGATGAAGGTTTTTTGATGTAGCTTGAGGTGTGAAAATTTCCATGTTTGGGTTTATATGCCAATATTTTAGGTTTCCCTGTAAACTTGCAATCACCTTGCTTATATTCTGCTCTAGATGCAAAATACGCCTTCCACGATTTATTTAACAGTTTGGATTTTGTCTTATCAGTGTAACTCTATGGTAACACGCTATAGAGAAAAACGGCTAGTAATACGGGTAACGAAATATGAATTAGTACAGTTACAACGGAAAATAGATAACAGGGTAGTGTCAAATTCAGATGTGTTAGAGGGAGGATGGATTGCTTAACTACCCACTTCTGGATAAAAGTCTATGTACGTTTAGACTCCACTATATTTTTAATGAAGTTTAGCCATACTCCATAGTACCTGTGTTAATCTGAAGTACTCAAACTAGACTGCTATTTTTGGGTTTTTGTGTCTAGCGAATTGTAATTATTAGACCGACATCAAGAGATTGAATTATGAAATCCTCTTTTATCAACTTAGTGGTTGTAATTAACGCACTCTTTCTATCTCCGAGTGTCTATGCTAACCAAGAGAATGTTCCCATTGTAACAGTTGATGCTGATACTTCAAAGGAGCAGTTTCACGATCGCAATCAGGCTGGAGTTTTATTGACGGAACCAGCGACGATTACCACTACATGGAGTAATTTTACGGGACAGACCAATAATCCCAAACAAACTGCTGAATCAGTTTCGCTAGTGCAGGAGCGAGGATGCCAAAAGATGAGTCCGCTTGAGTTCATCAATAATCCAGACGCTTTTTTTAAGGAATGTCAGAAGCCAACAAATACCCAAAGTTCTCAAGCTACTGAACCAATTGAGTATTTTAAGGTTCCTAAACTAGATTCTGGTATTAGTGTGACAGTTACTAAATTTTGATATAGGAGATTTTTTTAGCCAGAGATAACTCTAAATTGCCGGAATGTTTGCCAAATCCACCAGTAGGTTATGTAATCTTAGATACTCAGCACGTACTAGCTCAAGGGTACACGCAAGTACCAGGAAAACACCATACTGAGGCTGACGTACTAAAACAGATTCAAGGCAAAGCTTTTAAGTTTTTGAAAATGTATGTAACTCTTGAACCTTGTTCTTTTCATAGACGCACACCTGAATATGCTTTAGCGATCGCATGTGGTACTGTCTTGCCAATTACTATCCTTGGTGCTAGTGTTACCACTGTTACTACTTTTATTCCAAAAAATGTTTCCAAAAACAACTAAATTGATGATACCGCATTCAATGCAGATGTCTGCGTGCAGTATGACACAAGTACAATTGTCACAGATATGTGCGTCTTCATCATCCTAAATCCCTAATTACAAGTATTGAACCGGACTCCTAAAGGAAGCTGTTTTTGAGCAGGAGAAGTGCATTCGTTTATATTTCAAAATCAGTTGCTGTGTACTCGGCTTGAGATGGTTTTATTATCTAATAAAAGATAGAAGTAAGAAAGGGATATTTTATATTTAATTAATTTCACTTAATGGGAATTACATAGATGTATATCCAGACTATAAGGATTTTAAAAATTTTGTGATTTAATAATTCAAAATTGTGTTGGTATTTACTGTTAGTAATTTATCTTGTGGGGATGAAATCATTGCTTGGTCAAGGTTTCCTTTTTCCGTTAACTCCATTGGATAATTTAAATAGACATAATTGTGTTTGAAAATATGCAATTTTTCAGAATAAAATAGTGAGATTATTTCAAAGGATATAGTGATAATACTTTGGGTAATTGATTTGTGACTGGTGATAATGTTAGTATTAGGGGGTGGGTTGATTTTGGGTTTATTATCTCCAACAATTGACTTGTAATGTATCATAGACCAGAATTCATCAGTATTGCCAATTGATTGATTAGCAGTGTGAAATGGTTGTGGGTCTGAATATCTAGACTTGATACCACTAAATTGATGAGGTTACAGAGGAGCAAATAACCATGAGCAACTTAACATCTCCACCTACCGAAGTTCAAAAAACGAAGAAAAAAAGTTTAGCCGCAGATAAAAAACCTCGAGCTACAGATGATATTGTGCGTAGTTATCTGCAAGAGATCGGGCGTGTAGATTTGTTGACTCGTGAACAAGAGGTTATTTTTGCCCAACAAGTGCAGCTGATGATGAATTTACTAGCTGCTAAAGAAGAATTAGCTGTGAAATTAAACCACGAACCCACACTGCAAGAATGGGCAGATCGAGTGGAGTTAGGTACTGAAGTGCTAGAGCTACAGTTAAGTCAGGGCCACCAAGCCAAGCAGAAAATGATTCAGGCTAATCTCCGGTTAGTGGTAGCAGTGGCTAAGAAATACCAGCACCGCAATCTGGAATTTATGGATCTAATTCAAGAAGGTACTTTGGGTTTAGAGCGAGGGGTGGATAAATTTGATCCTGCTCTTGGCTATAAGTTTTCTACCTACGCTTACTGGTGGATTCGTCAAGGAATCACGCGAGCGATCGCTCAACAAGGACGGACAATTCGCTTACCGATCCATGTCTTTGAGAAACTAAACAAAATTAAACGGGTACAGCGAGAATTATCTCAACAGCTAGGTCGCGTTCCCACTACTGCTGAAATTGCTAATGCGTTATCTTTGACACCTAGCCAAGTTCGAGAGTGTTTATACTTGGCTCGTCAACCTTTCTCGCTAGAGGCGCGAGTTGGTGAACAACAAGATACAGAATTGCAGGACATCCTAGAAGATGACGGCCCTTCTCCTGAAGACTATGCAGTTGAAGAATCTCTCCACCAAGACTTACAAGACTTGTTGGCAAAGTTGTCTCCGCAACAGCGAGAAATATTAACCCTGCGATTTGGTCTGACTGATGGCTATGAACTTTCTTTAGCACAGATTGGCGATCGCATGGGTATTAGTCGAGAACGGGTACGTCAGATTGAACAAAAAGCTCTCAGTCTCCTCCGACGACAAAAGGAACAAGTACGTAGTTATTTAGCTAGCTAAGGTTATTTCTCCACAATTTAGAACCATAAAATTTGGTCATTTTGGGGGAGAATAAAGTTAAGCAATCTCTATCAAAGATTTGATATGGGCACATTAAAGACAGTGCAACAATTGCAAGCGCAATGGGTGAGTTCTGAAAACTTTCGGCGTTATGGACAAGTAATTTTTGCTAGTCTTGATGGCAAAGGTTACGATGTGGAAGATGCCCAGTTAAACTTGCAAAACGGGATTCCACGATTTTATATCATGCGGTTGGAGAAGAGAGGGCGAAAGTTTCACAAAATTACTCGCCATGTCCAATGCACTCAATGTCTAGGTTCTTTGGAAGGCAAAGATTGGTTAATTGCTGTTTGTCCTCCTCATAATGATGTGAATGAACCAGTATTAGAAGAGATTGCTGCCTTCCGCATTCCGGGGAATTGTTTTATCAAGCTGCATGAGGGTACTTGGCACGCTGGCCCCCATTTTGACCATGAAGCTGTGGATTTTTATAATTTGGAATTAGCTGATACAAATGTGGTGGATCATTTCACTCATGATTTTTTTAAGAGTCATCAGTTAGAGTTTGAGATGGTTTCATAAATGTGGTTCTCTTATACTTGCGATCGCTTCTTGTTTCACTTTCCGAGTATTTGGCAATAAATCTAGAATAGTTGCAGTGTATCCTCTATTCGCCAACTTTCTCTTCAAAGGAGTTGGCGATTTGGGCTTTCAAAGCCAATTACCGATCGCAATCATTGGTGCCCAATACGCAGGATTGTCATAGCTGGGATTCATCCCCTCAGATGATAATTTCTTAGCATGAATCATTCTAATTTGAGCTTGTTGCAATGCTTCTGCAATACTCATACCAGCGTTGCGATAGTTGCTATAAAATGTTTTGACTAGTTCGGATGTTGATTGATCGCTGATACTCCACAAAGATGCGATCGCACTTTTAACCCCAACTTGCAATGCAACTCCAGCTAATCCTAGTGTGGCCCGGTCGTCACCAACTGCGGTTTCACAGGCAGTCAATGTGAGTAATTCGACGCTATCCGATTTGCTGGTGAGGTTTCGCAGTGAGCTTTCTAATTCGCTGATGGTAAGTTTTTGGTTTTTGCCTGTGACAATGAAGGTGTCTTCAGGAATGATCCCAAATTGGGCGTGGCTAGCTATGTGAACAATAGGATATGTGCTTTTGTCAAGTGTTTTCTCAAAATTTTCAGTGGAAAAGTTTTCATCAATGAGGTCGGTATGATTAGGAAATATACTTTTAACTGCGCTAACTTCATTAGGAACAGCAAAAAGTTGATCAAAAGTCTTCCCGTCAATTGTGGCTTTTTCAGTTAAACCCAAAATTAATGCTTTTTGTGTACTGCGATTGCGGGCTTTGGGTGTGGTAAGTCGTAAACTGGGGGTTGTGGCAATTGCATAAGTTTCGACTAAATATTTCTGTTGTTGGCTGTCGTAAAGTGCTGCCATTGGAACGCTACGCAAAAATCCATCCTGAATAAATACCAAGGTTTTGACTTTCTCCGGCTTGATATCCTCAGCAAAGGGGCGAATTATCCAATCATAAAGCTGTGCGGCAGTTGTTGTATCGTAGTTAAATTCTTCTTGTCCTTTAATTAATCCTGTGCGAAACTCGGTAATTTTTTGCTGTAGGGTGTTGCTGCTAACTATTTTAGTTATACCTTGTTGATTGGGGTCTTCAATCCACTTAAATTTAGTGGACTGATTGGGTAATTGCAATAACATCCCAGTTTTGCCATCTAAAATTATGGAACTCAAAAACCCAGTATTCTTAAAGGCTACACTATTATCTTTGAGGAGTTCTCCCACCTGTTTAGGATTTAAGGCACTTAAAATGCAATCATTACCAAAATAATTCTGTAATTCTGCTAGTTTCAAAGCATCGATGGTTTTGACTACTTCTGATAATTCTTTGGCACGTCGTTCATCGGCGTAGGCGTAGCCCGTTGTAGACATTGCACCAACTCCTAGCAAATCGAGCCGCGACTGTGCCAAGGTACGATACAATGGTTGCACAACATCACGGAAGTCAAACTGTACATCTCGTTCGGCGGTTAAAATATCGCTGCGGATATCTTCGAGGGTATCAAATGCTCGTTGATAGGATGCGATCGCTTCTTCTTTTCGATTCTGTCGATCTAAAATTCGTCCCGCTTGCCACTCCCACAAATACAAGCTATCTTTGGCACTCAACTTATTATCTGCTGCTAATATTGCAGTTTGAGTATATTTTAATGCTTCTGTTTCTTGCTTTGGTTGGCACTCCCAGAAATGACCCAAAGCACCGTTAGAATAAGAAAGTAGACGATTATCTTGTAATTTTTGGCTTGCTGATACTGACTTTTGTAGCAAGCTTAATACATCTGCATTGGGTAAAATAAATTTATTTGGACAGTAAGTAAAAGGTGAAGTTCCTTTAGCATCTGATTGCAAGTATGCTAAATCAATTGCTCCATAGACTTTTGTCGCTGAATCGGGTAAGAGTTCAAGAACCTTCAAAGCATCGTTAACGGTTTGGTTAAACTCCCGATCGTTAATAATTTTGTTCTTGTTTGTCTGGGAACCCAACTGAATTAAATTTAACAAGCCTCGCATCTCTGCTAAAGTTTGTTTTTGCTCGCTGGCGAGTTTTACACTTTTCTGAAAATATTGATGAGCTTGGTTATAGTCTTCTATAGACTTTTGAGTAAATTTATTTTCTTGACTATAAATACCAGCTTTATTGGCAGAATCTGCTTGTAACTCTCGCAGTTGAGCGCGACTTTTGTAAGCATTACCCAAACTATTTAACACCAAAAAGTCATAAGCTGGATAAAGTTGTTGTGCTACGTGCAAATATTTAATTGCTTGGTCATAATTGCCGATTAAGCGATATGCTTCACCGAGAATCCCCAATGCTGCAACTTGACCGCTTTTGTCGTTGTATTTGGTGGCGATTTGGGTAGCACTGTCTGGAGTGCATTCTATTTTTTGACTTTTATCGGCTAGTTGACCACATAAAAGTGCGATCGCTTTGCGGGGTTGTCCCAAATTGCTGTAGACTTGGGCTAGTTCTGACTTCATGCGTCCCACTTGCTGGATATTTGCTACAGCGCTATAGTCACGAATTGCTGCTAATAAGGATGCGATCGCTGCTTTATTTTCTCCTATTTGTTGGTAAGCACGCGCCAAATTTTCATTTATAACCGCCGTAGCTGCTGAATTATTTTTATACTGATTTAAGGCATCTTCCCAGTGTTTTACCGCATTGTGAAAATTTCCGGCATCATAGTCTTTAATTCCTTGTTCAACTAATACAGTCACATTTAGAGTTTGTGCAGATACCACTTGTCCAAACAAAAGATATGTTAGTAAAGTTGTCAAAAATAATACTTGAATAAATCTATGATGCCGATTTAGTTTTTGGTGTCGCTGAGTAGAGAGATAAATCAGCCTCTTGCAGAGGTTTCCAACCTTCAGCAACATCTGCATCCACCAACAAACAGAGAATAATATTTTCAGATATTTCTTTTTAGCTTTCATATTTTTTCACATAGATAAAATCTTTATTTAGCTTTTATTGTTTAAATTACCAGAAATTAGCAGAAAAATCTGATTTTTTTAAAAGTGTGCAGTTTTCTGCAATTTATCTAAAACAGTAAAAAGATTCAGACTGTGTTAGTCACGGTAAGTTAAGGCTAAAAATAAACCTATAGTAGGAATAAAACCCAACATTATCAACACTTTTACAGGTTTGCTATTGCTCAAGCTAACCTACTATTCTTATTAAATTAATTGTCAAACTTAATTTAATTCAATGAGAAAAAGGCGACCCGATTATTGAACCTTTTTTGGAGTGTAGAATAAATCGCCCAAAAAGCCAAACAATTTTATTTTTTTTAATAACCTTTACCAGTGAGGATTTGCTATTATTAATGCCTCTGCTGATGAACTATCTAATGGAACTGAGAAAAAATGTCCCTGACCATATTCACATTTCAAATTTCTTAGAAATTCTAGTTGCTCTTTTGTCTCTACTCCTTCGGCTAGAACATCCACGCCCAACTTGCGTGCTAATGTGACAATTATTTCAATAATTTCTAAATTATTTTGATTTGCACTCATCAAGCTGATGAAAGAACGGTCAATCTTCAACACACTAATTGGAAAGTTATAAAGACGACTTAATGAGGAGTGCCCTGTACCAAAGTCATCAATTGATAACTGAATACCCATCTCTCGAAGTTGCAAAAATGTAGCAGTTATCTTGTCGTCATTCGCCACAATTACGTTTTCAGTAATTTCTAGTGTTAGCGTGCCAGCATCAAGGCCAGTTGAGTGTAAAATTTGACCAATCTGCTCAATCAAATCTGGCTGGGAAAATTGCTTGAGTGAGAGATTGACACTTATTTTTTCTAGCAAGTTGGAATCATGGCACATCCGCCAAGCTTGCATTTGGCGACAGGCTTCATGCAACACCCATTTGCCAATGTAGAAAATTAGTCCAGTTTCTTCTGCCAGGGAAATAAAATCTGCTGGATTAAGCAAACCATGCTCTGGATGCTGCCAGCGCAACAGAGCCTCAAAACCCAAAATAGAGCCATTGGTGAGCGAAACAATCGGTTGATAATAAACTCGAAATTCTAGTCGTTCTATTGCTCGGCGTAAATCAGTTTCTAACTGCAATTTCGCCAGAGCATTAGCATACATATCTGAGTTGAAGAGTTTATAACGCGCTCTACCTTGCATCTTAGCTTGGTACATTGCTGTATCTGCATCTCTCAATACTTCTTCTGGATGTTTATAGCTGACTGTTGAACTCAAGGCAATACCAATACTTGCTGTTATGAACACTTCTTGTCCTTCAAGCTCAAAGGGTAATGCCAGTTCTTGTTGAATCCGTTCAGCTACCGTGATGACATCTGAAACATCTTGGATTCCCTCAAGCAGAATTGTAAACTCGTCTCCCCCAAGCCGTGCAGCTGTATCTATAGAGCGTACACATATTTGTAGCCTACTTGCAGTAGCAAGCAATAATTGATCTCCATTTAGATGTCCAAGGCTGTCATTGATCAGCTTAAATCGATCTAGGTCAATAAATAGCACAGCAAATAAATAATCTGAATGCCGTTTTGAATAATTTATCGCATGGCTTAGGCGGTTCATAAATGCAGCACGGTTGGCCAGACCCGTCAGTGTATCGTGAAACGCAAGGTGGAGTAGTTGTGACTCGGCTCGTTTCCGCTCTGTAATTTCATTTAGCAATTTTTTATTTGCTTTTACCAGTTCTGCTGTCCGTTCTACCACCCGTATTTCTAACTCATCGTAAGCTCGGTGCAACATCTCTTCAGTTTTTTTGCGTTCACTGATGTTGCACAGCAGCCAACGCCAGCCAACCTGCTTCTCTTGTAATTTGTACACCGCAGATGCTTTAATCATAGCGGGGAAAGGCTTTTCACCCCGTGGTTTTAAGTTAAGTTCCCAATTCAGTCGCTCTTGAAAATTGTTCATCTGAGAGCGAAAGGACTGACGGTCTTGTTGAGCAATAAATAGAATTAATGGTTTACCTACTAGATACTTTTGCTGGACACCCAGTAAGGTTGCTGCTACATAGTTAGCCTCTTGGATTGTGCCTACCATATTAGTTACCAAGTAACCATCTGGAGCGAACTCAAACAAATCTTGGTAACGCTGGCGCTCTTTCTCTACTGCCGTTCGTGTTACCTTTAATTCTTCTGAGGCTGTCAATAATTCTTCTATTACTTTGTTAAGTTCCTCGAAAGCGTCTATTATAGTCTGCGCGTCTATTATAATCTGCTGTTCTGAGTTTGTCTTAGTTATATTGCATTCCAATAGTTCCTGTATCTTTGAGTGCAATTTCTCTATCCGTTGGCTAAATACATCCACGTTCATATTGCTCATTAGAGGATGTTTTAAAAAGGTCTTTTGCTGCGACAGTTAGCACAGAAAGATATCTCAATTGTAGGTAAAATCTTGATTTTTCGTCGCAGTTAAGCCAAATCAGAACGACAAAATTATATTTTTTGAAACTTTTTAAATATGCTTTTAAATACAATTTATTAAAAGTAAAAATCTATCTACAGATAGCATATTTGCTTTCCGTGTTTTTTAATATACTTCTTAAGATAGATTCGGTCGTTTGATAACTTAATAAATTTCTAGGGTTCAACCAATGCTTTTGGGCTGAGAGGAGCATTTGTTTATCAAAGAAACATCCCATCAACAACACCTTGATTTTGCGATATTTTCCTGCCCTGCAATCAATTGCGGGTTAGTAGCTCAAGTGGCTTGAAACGCACAGAAATGAAAGAAATTAAAATGGATTGGAACTGATGGTTTCGACTCACTTTAAATTAGCCAGTAATCTCATACTATCTTAATTTTTGCGAAGTTAGGTACAAATCAATGAGCGTTCTTTCTCGTTGTCTGTTAAGCCAAGTAAGTATGGCTAAGTAGGTTGGTGCAATTAAAGCTAACTGGTAAGGGCTGTCATTTGTCCTTTGTTATTGGTCATTAATAAGGACTTTAAGACTATTTACGTTTCGTAACATAATTTGGTTTATTTCTACCAACTTACTTACGCTACGCTGTGCGAACAAAAATTAAAGCGAATTTCTATATGAGATGGTGATATGGAAAAAATTGCAGTTATCCTGGCAAACTCCTTAGTATTTTTATAGCCGATCAATTATCTTGGCATTTTCTGGTAATTTGGAGTCTCGTTGCCCAGCAGTACGCGCCCTCGCCGTGAACAAACCAATGGGAGTATTTAATAAATCTACAAGTGTGGTTTGACCCGCAATACCTGCGGCGGGGTGCGCCAATGCTTTTTTAATATCCCGTGGTACTTCCTTCAATAACCAACGTGCCAAACGATAGCTACATTCTTTAAGTGTAATTTCTCGCATCAAATCTACACCGTGCAGTTCGTGCAGATAGCGATTTGAGCGTCCATAGCGCCGCCATTGACTTTGCAGTTCTTTAAGTGTGGCACGGTGGCGGTGCTGAACGATCGCATTTGGGGCAAATTCCAAACGCCCGATGTTTTCCCCCAAAATCCGCCAGCAAATATCGGCATCGCCACCAGTGGTAAGATAGGGACGAAATAAACCCGCTTTTTCTAAGGCGATGCGTCGAATTGCCAAATTAGCGGTTTGTCCATAAGGACGAAAGGCATGGTTAAGGGTATGCTTTTGCGACAAAGTTTCTTCACGGTCTGCGTGTTGTTCTAGTAGAGTTTTACCTGGTAGCGGCAAAATTTCACCAGCGACAATTACCACTTCTTTGTTGACAAAAGGCTGAATTAATGATTCTAACCATTGAGGTTGTGGGCGACAATCTGCATCGGTAAAAACGATAATTTCGCTCACAGCAGCCCGAATCCCAGTATTACGAGCAGAGTATGAGCTTTGAATTTGGTTTTCGCTCAAGGGGCGAATTGTAATTGGGTAGTTTTCGGCAGATGTTTTGAGGATGGTAAGAGTGCGATCGCTACTGTTATTGTCTACCAATAAGTACTCTACCCGGTCTTTTGGGTAAGTTTGAGATAACAGACAATCGATTAACTGTGGTAAATCCGCCTCACCGTTATAAATAGGAACAACCACCGACACCATTGGTAAAGGGGTGGTGGCGGTGGTTGCATCAACTGGCTGATGATTCATAAATCTGAGATTTTAGAGATGGGATTACTAACTAGTATTCCCAAACCGCAATCCTAGAACGGTATATTAAGCAGTTTTCGTAACTCCAAAAATCTGGATTTGGGAATACTACTATATAAACACCTGCGAAGAAATCATTTGCATCAATCTAAAATTTCAGGTTATCGGCGCGGCTCATGGGTCGAGCGGGCTGATTTGCTGGCGGCTGGGCGAAGTTGTTATTTGATAAAATTGCGATCGCTCTGGCATATTGCGGATCGCTCTTAGTCCCGATTAAATCTGGATTAGAAGCTAACTGCCGCTCTTGTGCCTCTGTCAAGTCTAGCTTGACATCTGGGGCAATCCCTTTATGGTTAATATCTGTTCCCGCCGGAGTGTAGTAATGGGCAATGGTGACAGCCAAGCCGGAACCATCTGCAAGTTCATGAACTGACTGCACTAAGGCCTTACCAAAGGTTTGACCACCTACGACTACCGCCCGCTTATTATCCTTGAGTGCCCCTGTGAGAATTTCACTAGCACTAGCTGAATTACCATCCACTAATACTGCCAAGGGACGATTTGTTAAAGCAGTGCGATTAGCTTTAGTTTCTTCAGTGCCGCCCACACGGTCTACTGTTTTGACAATTCCGCCGTCATTATACCACATCCGAGCAATTTCAATGCTCGCTTGTAATAACCCGCCAGGATTTCCCCGCAAATCTAAGACATAAGAATCAACTTTCTTAGTGTTCAAATCGCGGATGGCTCGTTGCATTTGCTCTGCGGCGTGAGCGCTAAATTCGCGCAAACGGATATAACCAACGCGGCGATTTCCTTCTTGTCTGAGGGTATAACGTACCGTTGGTACTTCAATACTTGCTCTTGTCAGTTTCAACTCAAAGGCATTTTGCCCTGCTCGTCCCAGGCGTAGTTTGATGGGAGTACCTGCTTTGCCACGAATTAACTTGGAAGCGTCATCCACTTTCATTTTGAGAGTGGGTTTGCCGTCAATTGCCAAAATTTCATCGCCTGCTTTGATCCCAGCTTTCAGTGCTGGAGAATTTTCTATGGCTTCGACGACAGTCAGGCGCTGAGTTTTTTCGTTTACTTCCATCCGAACGCCAATCCCAGAGACTTCCCCAGATGTTTGGCTAGTTAGGGCTTCAAACTGTTTGGGGTCCATGAATCGAGTATAAGGATCTCCCAACTTTTGTAAAGCTTCGCGGATGGCAGTGTATGCTTCTTCTCGGGAAGAATAGTCTTTGCTCAACAGGCTTTGTCTAGTTGCTTGCCAATCTTGTTGATTAAATTTACCATCAACATATTCATGATTTACCAGTTGCCAAACTTGGTCAACTATCATTTTCGGGCTGTCTTGTAGAGCTAAGGCGGCACGGACACCACGAGTCCAAGCGGAGCCGAATACAGACATCGTAGCAGTCGTAGCGATCGCTCCACCAATCAAGGCTACTTGGAGCGGTGAGTAACTTTTCGCAGATTGGTTCATGTATATTAACTGGAATAATTGTGTTGTTGACAGTTTAGCAATCAGGCTTTCCAGAAATTTTTAAGTTTTTATACCCCAAACTAAGCTATGCTTTCTTCATCATTTTTATCGTTGTAATGATGCCGAAAATACTGCATTATTAACAACCATTTCTCAGTTTGTTAGCCGTCTCCGGAAGGCTATACTGATGATGTGACACTTTGATTAGCGTCATGTTTGTACTTATTCATTACTTTTATAAGATAGCACTTTGATCGCTTAATTGCAGCCTTGTTAGACAGCTATTAAATCAGGTTTTCTTACCGAAGTCATGAAACGTAAATTTACCATCAAATCGTTAATTTCTATTAAAAAAAATTTTTTTAATCTGTGGCAATTGTTACAAAAACTAACTGGTGTATTGTACTTTATCTTAGGCACTTGGCTGATTTTTACTACTATAACCTTAGTTTTTGCTTCTTCACAGCCAGTAGATGCCTTCTTAGTGCTTGGTGGCAGTATTCGTCGAGAAACTTATGTGGCCCAACTAGCAAAGCAATACCCGCAAACCCCAATTTTAATTTCTCATGGTTCCCCAGACCCCTGTATATGGTTAATTTTTCAGCCGCAATTAGTAGAGTTACAAAACGTTTGGTTAGAAAAGTGCGCGAATTCTACCTTTGAAAATTTTTATTATGGTATTCCAATTCTCCGGCGTTGGGGAGTGCATAAAGTCATGTTGATTACTTCGCCAAGTCACTTACCCAGAGCTAAATGGATGGCACAGATTCTTTTGGGCGCTCATGGTATTTGGGTAGAGCCTGAAATTGTTGAGGAGTCGGGTATTCCTGGCAATAATGAATCTTGGGGCAAAACTGGATTAGATTTAACGCGTAGCCTATTGTGGGCAATTTTAAGTCAAATTATTCAACCGCAATGCTCAAATGTAACAAAGCTTACCGAAGTAGATATGCAGGCTTGGGAGCATAAAGGTTTTCATTGTGAACACCAGGGGGGGTTGGGGAGATGAGGGGAAGGGGGAAAGAATTAGAGACAAATTATTTATTAGCGTTGCTCGATGACTAATACCTTGTCTGCGTTAATGACTGTAGCCAGACGATGAGCGATGATAAAGCTGGTGCGACCTTGAAGTAAATTAGCGATCACTTGTTGAACTAAGTTCTCTGTTTGGCGATCAATGTTACTAGTTGCTTCGTCCAAAATTAAGATGCGCGGGTTTACCAAAACTGCACGGGCGATACTGATTGACTGTAAGTAATTTTCTGTATTTAATACCTGGATAATGCAGAAATGCGATCGCATTTCTGCATAAAACTGCATAATTAACGTTGTTTATTATCCCAAGGTGCAGTTCTATTAGATACTCAAGTAATCCATATAAATAGCACCCAATGGCGATCGAATACGGTTTACACAAGTGTTTGCAGGTTGGATTAGCAGCATTGCTGGGCTGCTTAAGTGTAAGTTTTCTCACTGGCAAAACCCAAGCACAGCAAAGTAATATCGTACCTGATAACACACTTGGCACTGAGTCCTCTCAAGTTATAGCCAACTTTCAGGGACAACTGAGAGAAGTAATTACAGGTGGTGCAATTCGCCAAATCAATCTTTTTCACAGCTTTCAAGAATTTAATATTAGCGCGGGACGGGAAGTATATTTCTTGAGTCCTAGCGCAGATATCCAGAATATTTTGGCACGGGTTACAGGCAATAACCCTTCAGAAATTTTGGGAAGACTCGGCACATTTGGTAGTTCTAATCCTAATGTATTTTTGATAAATCCCAATGGAATTTTGCTTGGAAAAGATGCCAGTTTAGATGTGCAAGGTTCATTTGTGGGAACGACTGCGAACGGGATACAGTTTGGCAATCAAGGGGTTTTTAGTGCCACAAATCCCCAAGCAGTGCCATTGTTAACTATTAATCCTTCGGCGTTGTTGTTTAATCAAATTCAAGCGAGTGCAGAAATTAGCAATCAATCGCAAGCTCCTGCTGGTAAGAATCTTCTTGGTGAAGATATCGCGGGTTTGCGAGTTGCTGATGGTAAAAGTTTGCTGTTTGTTGGTGGAAATATCAATATTGATGGTGGAAGTATTCGCGCTTATGGGGGAAATATTGAGTTAGCTGGTTTGCTTGCACCGGGAAATGTGGGATTAAATATTGCGGGTGATAATCTCAGTTTAGTTATGCCTGATGGTGTTGAACGGGCAAATGTTTCCCTAAATAATGTCGCAGAAGTTAATGTTCGCGGTACGAATGGCGGGAATATCAAAATTTATGCCCGCGATGTGAATTTGGCAGGAGAAAGTAAACTGAGATCAGGTATAGAGAAAGGCTTAGGAACACCAAATAGTCAAGGTGGAAATATTGAAATTAATGCCACAGAAACAACAAATATCACAGGTAAAAGCTTTATTTCTAACGTATTACGACAAGGAGCCTTTGGTAAATCTGGTGACATCAATATAACTACTGGTTCCTTGAATATCAGTAATGATTCATTTCTAGATGCTGCTACTTTTGGACAAGGAAATGCTGGTAAGGTTTCTATACAAGCTAAAGATAATATATCTCTGACAGACAATAGTCAGATTTATAGTTCTGTGGAGGAAGGAAGTGTAGGCAATGGTGGTAGTATTAACATCCAAACAGGTTCTCTTTCTTTAGCGCAAGGTTCCGAACTCAACACTAAAACTTTAGGACAGGGAAATGCCGGTAGTATCAATATCAATGTTCGTAATGTCATAAGTTTGGATGGTTTTATAGATACTACTTTAAGCGACGGCGAACAAGGTCGAATTTATACCCGAATTACTAGTATCATTAACCCAGAAGGAACAGGTAAAGCTGGAGATATTCAGATAGAAACAGGTTCTCTCCAGTCAACCAATGGGGCATTTATTAGCAGCAGTACTCTTGGTAAAGGAGATGGAGGAAATATTACGATTGATGCTAATAATATTGCTTTTGATAGTGATAGTTCTATTGACAGCAGAGTGTTTACAGATGGTGTGGGTAAAGGTGGAAATATCTGGGTTAATACTAGAACTCTCTCATTATTGGGTGGTTCACAAATATCTACGAGAGTTTCCGGTAAAGGTGATGCAGGTAATATCTTTATTAATGCCCGCGACACAATTAAGCTAGATGGGATAGTAGGGTTTTCGATTGCTGGTATCCAAAGTGATGTATTAACTAGAGGTGTGGGTAATAGTGGAAATATAGAAGTTACAACTGGCTCACTGTCGTTGACAAATGGTGCAAGTATTGATACGGGTACAGATGGCATAGGTAATGCTGGCAATATCACCATTAATGCCCATGAAACTATTAGTATAGATGGTTTTGCTAAGGTTTTTACTGAACAATTAGGTGAAGGAAAGCTACCCAGCAATATTAGTAGTGATGTAAGTTCTAATGGCGTAGGTAAAGGTGGAGATATTCGCATCAATACGAGAGAATTATTCTTAAATAACAAAGGTGTAATAAGTTCTGATACCTTTGGGCTGGGTAATGGAGGGAATATTTTTATTCAAGCAGTAGAAAAGATTTCTATTAGCAATACTAATAATATTGATTTCACTCAAATTAGTTCTACTGTTATTGATAAAGCCAGAGGTAATGCTGGCACTATCAACATTCAAACTAGAGATTTATCATTAGATAATGCTTCTATTAATAGTTACAACTCTGGGCAGGGAAATGCTGGGAATATATCGATTAAAGTTGAGGATACTTTATCTTTAAATAATCAAGCATATTTTAGTAGTGCAACTTCCAAATTAGTAGGGAATGGTGGAGATATTGATATCCAAACAGGAAAACTCTCTTTAGATAATGGCTCTTATTTTTTCGCTAGTACTTTTGGCGGTGGAAATGCTGGTAATATCTCAATTCAAGCAACAGATACAGTTTCTCTTGCAAATAGGAGTAGTATAAGTAACAGCATCTCCAAAATAGGTGTAGGTAATGCCGGAAATATTCATATTTTTGCAAAGTCATTTTCTGTAAGCGGGGAATCTGCCATTTTTAACAGCAATCTTGGTGGTAAAGGTAATGCTGGTAATATCTCAATAAATACAAAAGAGAATGTTTCCTTCATAGGTGGTTCTTTCTTGAGTAATGGTACATCAGGTGAAGGTAATGGCGGGAATATTAAAATTCAAGCAGGCGGTGCTGTAACAATTTCTGGACGCAGTGAAAGACTTAGTAGCGGAATAGTTAGCGGAGTATTGCCAGAAGGGATAGGTGACAGTGGTGATATTGAAATTGCAGCCCGTAGTTTTGAGCTATCTGATGGTGCTGATTTATTTACATTGTCTAATGGTAAAGGTAACGCTGGTAATGTCTTGATAACCACGTCAGGTGACACAACTATCAAAGATAGTAGTAATATAGCCACATTTATTTCCACAGACGGAAATGCTGGTAAAATTTCAATTCGAGCAGATGGTGATGTCTCGATTTCAGGAAAAAGTTATTTGTCCTCTATTCTTTATTTAAATGCAGTCGGTGAGGGTGGAGATATTGAAATTCAAGGGCGTAATTTTTATTTATCTGATGGTGCTGCTTTATTGTCCACTACTATTGGTAACTGGAGTTTAGACTAAGCCATGCAAAATGACCCAGCAGGGCTGAGTTAATCAGAGACTTAGCAAAAGTATGAATAATCTTAGGTATTAAAC